>NZ_JBQHRN010000037.1:0-22623 GCF_052066735.1 Clostridium sp. HCP1S3_C6 | reverse complement strand
AATCTGGTGATTATGGCGTAGAGGAAACACTCCTTTCCATTCCGAACAGGACAGTTAAGCTCTATAGCGCCGATAGTACTGCATGGGGGACTGTGTGGGAGGGTAGGACGTCGCCAGGTAATGTGGCTCGATAGCTCAGTCGGTAGAGCAGAGGACTGAAAATCCTCGTGTCACTGGTTCGATTCCAGTTCGAGCCACCATATGTGGCGCTATAGCCAAGTGGTAAGGCAGTGGTCTGCAAAACCTTGATCCCCAGTTCGAATCTGGGTGGCGCCTCCATATTTAGCTAGTAAGAATATCTTACTAGTTTTTTTTTGTAAAAAATAAAAGTGCCATATTAGAATTATTGCTAATATGGCCTAATAATTATATAAGAAAAGAATCTGTTAATATTAATTGTTTTTGTGTTTTAGAATAATGAGCATTGCATCCTATTGGAATAGTAAAATTAGGGTAATCATGACCAAAAGGAAATCCAATTATCATAGGTATATGTAAATTTTTCAGCCTATTTATAAATACTTGCTGTAGATGATTTTTATAACATAAATCAAATAATTTTGATTTGTTTACATGACCTATAATAATTCCATTACACGAATCAAAGAAATTATGAAAAATTAATTCAGTAAGCATTCTATCTATTACATAGGGTTCTTCATTAACTTCTTCAAGTAAGATGATAAAATTATTGCCTTTAACTTCATAAGGTGTTCCAATGCTGCTACAAATTGTTGCAAGATTGCCACCTATTAATTGACCAGAAAAGGAATCATCATTTATATATCTTATATCACAATAATGATTGAGGTTATAAGAATAATTAGAGAAATTATATTTAGATATATCTAATAAAGATTTTACAGTTTCACAATCTGATAAATTAGAATTAATCATAGGACCATGAAAGCATATGAGACCTAGATTTCTAAAATGATTTAAAAGTAGAGTAATATCACTAAAACCACAAAAAAATTTTGGATGGCATTTAATTATACTATCATCAATATATTGAAGTGTCCTAATTGAACCATATCCCCCTCTAAAGCATATTATTCCATCTATAGAGTCATCATTAAACATATCATTAATATCTGAAGCCCTATCTTTATCATTACCAGCAAGATAATCATGTTTATTATAAAGATGTTTACCAAGTTTAATATTGCTAAAGCATAGGGATTTAAATAGAGATAATTTATTATTAATAAAATTCTCCTTTTCTGGTGAAGCAGGCGCAAGTATTCCAATTGTGGAATTTTCATTTAAACATTTACCCTTTAACAAAAAATAATCACCCTCCATGTATTAATTGTAATAAAAAAAGCAGAGTCTATATTTTGTATATAGATTTCTGCATTATTAGTATATGAATTATCTATTAAAGTGTTCTTATTAATTAAACATATCCTTTTTAAATAGTATGAATGCTGCTAGTGCACAGATACCAACAGTGCTACCTATAACGACGAAAAAGGGATATGGATTAGAAGCAAATTCTGCTGTTAGTGGTAATGGAATATTCATTCCATATATTCCACCGATAATAGTTGGAATGGCCATAAGTATTGTTACAGAAGCTAGTATTTTCATTACTATATTAAGATTGTTTGAAATAACAGAGGCAAAGAAATCCATTGTACTGGCAAGAATGTTACTGTATATTTCAGTCATTTCTATGGCTTGTTTGTTTTCTATAATTACATCTTCAAGAACATCCTTATCCTCTGCGTATTTTCGCATTATATCAAATTTTAACATTTTTTCTAATGTTATTTCATTGGCTTTTAATGAAGTGGAGAAATATACTAGAGATTTTTCTAGGGAATGTAATTGTATTAACTCTCTATTTTTCATTGATTTGTGAAGCCTTTTTTCAATCATTAAACTTTTTTTATCAATTTGTCTTAAGTATAATAAGTAGTAAGTGGATATTCTATTTAGTATCTGTAAGATAAATCTTGATTTTTTAAAAGTAAAAAAAGATTTTACTTTACCATTAACAAAATCAGTTAGTATTTTGCTATTCTTTAGGCATACTGTAATAAGATATTGTTCTGTATGTATAATTGCTAGGGGATAAGTATCATAGGTAAGAGAGTTATCCTCCATTTCAGTAAAAGGAATATCAACAATTACAATCATTATATTATCCTCTACGTCTATTCTAGATGTTTCTTCATCATCTAGTGGTGCTTTTAGTATTTCTAGAGGCACATCAGTTTTCTTTGATATTAGTAATAATTCTTCATCTGATGGAGCTACAAGGTTAATCCAACAGTTATTTTCAATGCTATTTAATATATTTAATGTTTGATCAGTTTCGCTAGTTGTTTTATATATTTGAACCATAATAATATCCTCCTTGTATAATGTAGTTTTAACATTTGATAGAAAACTTTCTGTTATTCTAACGAACATTCAACTAATTTTTTTATTTATTATTCGTATTTTTCGTCTATCATCGTAAGGTGTAGATCTTGTCTTTTGTTTATAGTTTTCTATTTAAATCCCTGAAAGGGACCTAACCAAATTAAATATTTTTTAGTATAATACTCCTGAATAGAGGATAGATGTATGCCTCATGGGAAGCTTTATGAGCGTTTCTGCCAATTTTTCTTATGTTGCAATACTTGCACCAAACGGAGATACTTACAGAAAATCATTTAAGATAAAGCATAATGTTAGTGGTTTCAACTACTTATTTAAAGAAATAAAAAAAGTGGAAGAAGAGTTCAATATGAAAATCGGCATTTTCATGGAGTCCACTGGCGTGTACCACTTATCTCTTTTCCACTTTCTTAATAAAAACTTTGATAACACATTTGTTATCAATCCACTAGTTACTAATTGTAACAAAAATGTGGATATAAGAAAAGTGAAAAATGATAAAAAAGATGCTTTATCTATTGCCAAAATAGGAATATTACAAACTAACTGATAATGCTTCTATTTACAAGAAAAAATTATCTGCTGATTTAAGAATTATATTTCCTAATTACAATACTATATTTTCAAATCCTACTTGTAATAGCTCTCTTTCCATTTTAAATGCATATCCAACTCCAGAATCTGTTTTAAACGCTCCCAAAAGCGAAATATTAGAACTTCTTATTTCTAATTCTAAAAAAGGAGCTACATGGGCTGAAAATAAGTATGATAATAGCATCCCTGGTGTTGGTCGTTTTACAGCTATTACATTGATAGCTGAAATAGGCGATATAAATGGCTTTATAAAGCCTAAGCATTTAGTTGCTTTCTTTGGTATAGATAGTTCTGTAAATGAATCTGGCAAATTTAAAGGTAATCAAAATAAAATGTCAAAACGTTGAACCCGAATTGGTCGAAGAGCATTATATGCTGTTGCACTTGCATCCATACGAAAGAATCGTAATGGAGTTCCTATTAATTCAGTTTTACTAGATTACTATCAAATTAACCTTAATGGAAAAAAATCTAAAGTAGCCTTAAGGTGCTATTATGCATAAAATACTAAACTACATATTTGCTGTACTTAGGGATCAAATTCCATTTGAAATGAGAAATCCTAAAATACATAAACAAATGTTTTTAGAAAGTAAATCCAAAAATAACGCAGCTTAGATATTACCATATTTTGTAATCGTTCGTGTTTGCAAACGGCTTGTTTGCTATACCATTTTTTAAGAAAAATATTTTTCAATATTTTTCTTGACTATTATTAGCTAGTCTATATTAATACAAGATTATTATACTATTTTTATTAAATGTATAAAAGAATTTAAAATAATTTAGAGTAAATTATGCGGAGCTAATGTTTTTTGCTTTTTGTATTATAGTAATGATATAATAATACGGAGTACAAATAAAAAAAGAGGTATTGTAATGAACAGCGGTAAATTTATTGTTTTTGAAGGTGGCGAAGGTGCTGGAAAAACAACAATGATAAAAAAAATATCATTATGGATGAAAGAAAATAATATTGATCATATAGTAACAAGAGAACCTGGAGGCATAAAAATATCAGAACAAATTAGAAATATTATTTTAGATATAAACAACAAAGAAATGGATGGTAGAACAGAAGCACTTTTATATGCTGCTGCAAGAAGGCAACATTTAGTTGAAAAGGTGGTACCAGCTTTAAATGCAGGTAAAGTAGTGCTTTGTGATAGATTTATAGATTCTTCATTAGCATATCAAGGTTATGCTAGAAATATTGGTATCAACAAAATATATGATATTAATAAATTTGCAATAGATGATTATATGCCTGATCTTTCTATTATTTTTGACTTAAGGCCGGAAGTAGGTCTTAGTAGAATAAATATTGATAAATCTAGGGAAGTAAATAGATTAGATAAGGAAAAATTAGAATTTCATAAAAAGGTAAGAGAAGGGTATAATAAGGTATTGGAATCTAGCAATAGAAACATTATAAAAATAAATGCTGAAAATTCTATTGATGATATATTTTTAGAAGTAAAACAAGTAATTGAGAAGCTTATTTATAGCAAGTAATTTCATGAGGTGATAATTATGAAAATGGTAATAACTATTGTTCAAGATAGTGATTCTGCAGATTTAGTAGATGAATTAAATGATAATGGCTTTAGAGTAACTAAACTTGCAACTACAGGTGGTTTTTTAAAAGCTGGAAATACTACATTAATGATTGGTGTAGAAGAAGAAAATGTGCAAAAAGTTATAGATATTATAAAAAGTGTGTGTAAAAAGAGGGATGAAATTACTGTATCACCAGCATCATTATCTTCTGGATCAGATTCTTTTATTCAATATCCTATAAAGGTTGAAGTTGGTGGCGCTACAATTTTTGTAATAGATGTTGATCAATTTATTAGAGTTTAATCATAAAAATTAAAAGGTGAGGGCATAGGCATGAATGAGTTTATTGGATTTAATAAAATAATTGACACTTTTTCAAAAAGAGCAAAGGATAATAAACTTTCACATGCTTATCTTATAGTAGGACCAGAAGGTATTGGAAAGAGTTTGCTAGCAAAGATATTTGCTTGTAAAATTTTAAATAAACCTAGTAATAAGGATTATGTTGATATAATTTCATATAAACCTAAAAAAGCATCATTTGGGATTGATGAAGTAAGAAGTATAATTACTGAGGTAGCAAAAAAGCCATTTGAATCCGATAAAAAGGTTATTATAATTCATAATGGAGAGAAACTTACTATTCAAGCTCAAAATGCTATGTTAAAGACAGTGGAAGAACCTCCAAAGGGTGTATACATAATTATTTTGACAGAAAGTTTGCAAAGCATACTTGAAACAATTAAATCAAGGTGCCAAGTATACAAGTTAACACCACTATCAAATAGTGAAATGACTGAATTTATTAATCGAAATTTAAAAGATTCTACTGATAATGAAAAAAAACTTGCATTATCATATTCAAAAGGTATACCTGGTAGAGCTATAGATGTTATAAAAAATGAACAGGTAAAAAAATTAAGAAATATTTTATTAGAATTGCTAAGTGATTTGAAGGATGACAGAAGCAGTATTGTATTGAAATATGAAGAAAAACTTAATGAATTCAAAGATGACAAAGAAGAAATGCTTAATATAATTATTTCATTAGTGCGTGATATATTAGTATACAGAGAAACAAGAAACAAACATAAGATAATAAATATTGACAAATTAGAGAGTATAGATATTTTAACAGAACAATTATCTTATAATCATTTGATTTCTATATTAAATTATATAGAAAAGACAAGAATTAATTTTAAAAATAACGCTAATTATTCTATGGCAATTAATGTAATGCTCATGGGATTTATGGAGGGGAAATAATGATAAAAGTAGTAGGTATAAGGTTTAAAAAGGCTGGTAAAATATATTATTTTTCACCAGGTGAATTAAATATAAATAAAGGTGATTACTTAGTAGTAGAAACTGCTAGAGGTATTGAATTTGGAGAATGTATTATAGGACCAAAAGAAATAAATGAAGAGGATATAGTACTTCCATTAAAGGATGTAATAAGAGTTGCAGATGAAAATGATATAAAAAAGCATAAGGAAAATAAAAATAAAGAAAAAGAAGCTTTTGACATATGCTTAAAGAAAATAGAAGAGCATGGGCTTGTTATGAAACTTATTGATGTTGAATATACATTTGACAATAATAAAGTTATATTTTATTTTACTGCAGAAGGCAGGGTGGATTTTAGAGAACTTGTTAAGGATTTAGCAACAATATTCAAAACTAGAATAGAATTAAGACAGATTGGTGTAAGAGATGAGGCTAAAATGCTTGGAGGTCTTGGCCCTTGTGGTAGAAGTATGTGTTGCTCTACCTTTTTAGGAGATTTTACATCAGTTTCTATAAAGATGGCAAAGGAACAAAACTTATCATTAAATCCTACAAAGATTTCTGGTATATGTGGTAGACTTATGTGTTGTTTGAATTACGAACAAAGTACTTATGAAGAAATAAGAAAGAGACTTCCAAAAGTAGGATCTAAAGTAAAAACCCAAAGTGGTGTAGGGGAAGTTATATCTAATAATACAGTAAAGGAATCAATTAAGGTTAAGCTTAAAAAAGGCGACGAAGAATATGTTGAAGAATTTAAAATAGATACTATAAAACTTATATCTGGAAGTTATGAAGATGTAATTGATGATAAATTTATAAAATTAGAAGCGGAATCAGAAGAAGATAAAAAATTAATTAAGGAGATAATTAAGGACAAATAGGAGGTAAACATGAAATCAGTAATTAAAATTTGTGATATGAATGCATTAAAAGATGTAACTCAAATACAAAATTGTATGGCTCAAATTCAAGGTATTATTGCATGTGAAATATCATTAGAAAAAAAAGAATTGCAAGTTATATATAATGAAAGTTTTGTGGACTTAGAAACAATAATAAATTCAATAGAAAATTTAGGATTTTTAGTAATTTAGCATAATTTGATGAAGTTTGTTTTGTCAATTAGCAAATAATTATGAATGAAATAGAAAAATCATAAAGAAATATTAACATTTATATTTATGTTATTTAATTAAAGCACTTTCAAATTATATTTAAACGTGATAAAATGTAAATGATGAATTTACCATAAGGTTTAGGAGGTGTTTTTAATGGCATTTGCAATTAATGATTCTTGTGTAAGTTGTGGAGCATGTGCTTCTGAATGTCCAGTAAGCGCTATATCTCAAGGAGATACACAATACGAAATAGATGCAAACACTTGTATCGATTGTGGAAACTGCGCTAACGTTTGTCCAGTAGGAGCTCCAGCTCAAGCATAGTTTTTATTTAAGGCTACCTTTTTGGTAGCTTTTTTTTATAAAAAAGTACATATGTTTTTATTAGCAAATTCTAAGTATTTATAAGAAATAGTCGAATATAATATATAAGTACTTATTTTTTTATTCAAAATTATGATATAAGAAGAGATTTAAAATTAATTTGTATATTAATAAGACTTGATTAAAGGAGAATAAAATATTAAAATGTATATAAAGTCAAGGTAAGTCAAAAACAAATGTTTAAGAAGGTGATAATATGGCAAGACTTTCAGATATAATAGAAAATTTTATAAAGGAAATGCTTAGTGAAAGTAGTAATGATCAGGTGCAAATTCAAAGAAATGAACTTGCAGATCAATTTAGATGTGCACCATCTCAAATAAACTATGTTTTAACTACTAGGTTTACAGGCGAGAAAGGATATGTAATTGAAAGTAGACGAGGTGGTGGTGGTCATATTATAATTAAGCAAGTAACATATGATGGAACCGATAGAAGGAACAGGTTGATATATGATGGTATTGGTGATAATATTACTTATCATAATGCAAGTTCCATAATTGAAAATTTATATGATAGTAAATTAATAACATCAAGAGAAATGGATATAATGAAAATGGCAGTTAACGACAGAACGCTGCAAAATAGTGAGAATAAAAATACTGTTAGAGCTGATATATTAAAGAATATGCTTATTACAGTGTTATCATAGCGGAGGTGTATTAAAATGTTATGCCAAAAGTGCAAAAAAAACCAAGCAAACGTTCATTTAGTAAAGCTTGTAAATGGAGAAAAAAGTGATGTATGGTTATGTGAAGAGTGTGCAAGAAAAATTTCAGATATATCTTTAGGAATACCAATGAATAATACTAATATAAATAGTGATTCATTTCAAAATATATTATCAGGTTTCTTTGATTCCTTTGACAAGAAAAAAGAACCTAGAAAGGAATTGAAAATGGATGTAGTATGCACAAATTGTGGTATGAGATTTTCAAAATTTAAAGAAACTTTAGAAGCTGGTTGTGGTGAGTGCTATTCAAGTTTTAAAGATTTAATAGATGAGGAAATAAAAAAGGTGCAAGGTTCAACAGTACACATTGGCAAAATTCCTTTGAATATAAATGAAGAAGAAGAAAAACAACTATCTATTAAGCAATTAAAGGAGCAATTAAATAAAGCCATAATTGAAGAAGCTTATGAAAGAGCTGCTGTACTTAGAGATAAGATAAAATTATTACAGAACCCAAGTGGAGGAGTAGAATCATATGAAAAATTGGATTCATAGTGAAACAAAAAGTGGCGATATTGTACTTTTTACAAAAATAGAGCTTTTAAGAAATTTAAAGGGACAAAAATTCGTAAAATACATTAGTGAAGAAGAGGCCAGAAATATTGCTGAAAAAATATATAATAAGTTATCTTCTAAGAATGAAAAATTGCATTTTTTGAAATCATGGGAAAGTAGCAAAAATGAACTTAATTATTACAAGGATAAGGAAATTGCTTCAGATAAATTAATAGAAAGAAGAAATAAGAGTTCAATTATTATAAATGAAGATGAAACATTATCAATTATTCTTAATGAAGAGGAACATATTAAAATTCAAGGTATAACAGTAGGTTTTGAAATAGAAGAAACATATAAAATTGTAAATGCAGTTGATGATTTAATATCAAAAGATTTTTCCTATGAATTTGATAAAGAATATGGATATTTAACATCTAATGTAAAAAATCTAGGAACAGGGTTAAAGATATCCATGGTTGTTCATTTGCCAGCATTAAAAGCTAATAATAAAATTAATGATGTAAAAGAATCACTTAAAGATGATAAGGTATCTGTTGAAGAATTATATAAAGATTCTAATTTATATATGGTAAAAAATAAGGTTACTTTAGGTATGAGTGAAGAACAAATATTAGAAGGGTTTAAGGAAGCGATATATTACTTAATAAAAGAAGAAAAGAGAAATAGAGATAATATTATATTAGAAAAAAGTATATATCTTAAGGATAAAGTATATAGAGCTTATGGAATTTTAACTTATGCAAAAATGATTGGAGAAGATGAAAGTTTAAAACTTTTATCAGACATTAGAATGGGTATCGAAATGTCTATTTTAGATATAAACAAAGCATTAATAAATGAAGCATTTATTAAAAGTAGAAATTCAAGTATACAAAGGGATTTGAAAGAAATTTTATCTAAAGAAGAACTAGACTATGAAAGGGCAAAAATCATAGATGAGATTTTTTCTTAGTAGAAATTTAAGGAGTTGTCAAGAAAATGGTATATGGAAAATTTACTGATAGAGCTCAACAAGTAATTTTAGGAGCACAAAAAGAATCACAAAGTTATAGACATGGTTATATAGGTACAGAACATATTTTGCTTGGAATTATTCTTGAAGGTGGTTATGCAAAAGAGATACTTGAAAAGTATGATGTTGATATAGATAAAGCTAGAGAACTAGTAGAAAGCTATTTGGGTTATGGAGAGACATTAATGCCTAAGGGCGAATTATTATTAACACCTAGAACAAAAAAGTTATTTGATTCAAGCTTTGTAGAAGCAAAGAAATTTAACCATAAGTATGTTACTCCTGAACATTTATTATTATGTTTAGTTAAAGAAAAAGAAGGAGTAGGATATACAATATTAAGTCAACTTAAAGTCAACTTTACTGAAGTAATAGAAGAATTAAATGACTATTTAAAAAATATTGATTCATCAGACTTTAATGATAAGGATGTAAGAAAAGCATCAAACAGTAAGACACCTTTATTAAATCAATATAGTCGAGATTTAACAGAACTTGCAAGACAACAAGCTATAGATCCTGTAATAGGAAGAGAGTCAGAAAATCAAAGAATTCTTGAGATTCTTTGCAGAAGAATAAAAAATAATCCTTGCCTTATAGGGGAACCTGGAGTAGGTAAAACTGCTGTAGTTGAAGGATTAGCACAAAGAATTGTAAGTGGAAATATTCCAGAGATGCTTTCAAATAAAAGAGTAGTAAGTCTTGATTTAAGTTCTATGGTTGCAGGTGCAAAATATAGAGGGGAATTTGAAGACAGGCTAAAGAAGGTAATGGAAGAGATAAGAAGCAATAAGGATATTATTGTTTTTATAGATGAAATTCATACAATAATAGGAGCAGGTGGTGCTGAAGGTGCAATAGATGCTTCTAATATATTAAAGCCTGCATTATCAAGAGGAGAAATTCAATGTATAGGAGCTACAACTATTGATGAATATAGAAAATATATTGAAAAAGATTCTGCACTTGAAAGAAGATTTCAGCCAATAATGGTGGGAGAACCATCTAAGGAAGAAACATTAAAAATGCTTAAAGGATTAAAAAGTAAGTATGAAGAACATCACAATGTAAAATTTTTAGATTCTGCATTAGAAGCTGCTGTTAATTTAGCAGATAGATATATAACAGATAGATTTATGCCAGATAAAGCTATTGATTTGATAGATGAAGCAGCTGCTAAAAAGAGAATTAATAATTTTGAAATTCCATCATCTATAAAGGAAATACAAAAAGGTATAGAAAAGACCATAAAGGATAAAGACAAAGCTATTGAAGTTCAAGATTTTGAAAAGGCTGCAATACTTAGAGATAAAGAACAAGAATTAAACAAAAAATTAGAAACTGCTAAAAAGGAATGGAGAGAGAAACGTAATCAAAAGGTTTTAAGAATAAATAAAGATGACATAGCAAATGTAGTAGCATCATGGACCAAAGTACCAGTTGAAAAATTAACAGAAAAGGAAAGCGATAAACTTTTAAAACTTGAAGAAACACTTCATAAGAGGGTAGTGGGACAAGACGATGCAGTAGGCGCTATTTCAAGAGCAGTAAGAAGGGCTAGAGTTGGACTTAGAGATCCTAATAGACCTATTGGAAGTTTTATATTCTTAGGACCTACAGGGGTTGGAAAAACTGAACTTTGCAAAGCTCTTGCAGAAGCTATGTTTGGAAATGAAAATAGCATTATAAGAATAGACATGTCCGAATATATGGAAAAACATTCTGTATCAAGGCTTGTTGGAGCACCTCCAGGATATGTTGGATATGAAGAAGGTGGCCAATTAACTGAGGCAGTAAGAAGAAAGCCATATTCAGTAGTTCTTCTTGATGAAATTGAAAAAGCTCATCCAGATGTATTTAATATATTACTTCAAGTAATGGAAGATGGAAGATTAACTGATGGTAAAGGAAAACTTGTTAATTTTAAAAATACTATAATTATAATGACATCTAATGTAGGTGCTCATACAATAAAAAAACAAAAAACTGTTGGATTTAATGTAGATTCAAGTAATGAAACAGATTATGAAAAAATGAAAGAAAATATTATGGAAGAGTTAAAAAAGAGCTTTAGACCAGAATTTTTAAATAGAATTGATGATACAATAGTATTTAGAAAGCTTACTGAAGATGATATGACTAAGATTATTGATATGATGCTTAAATCAATAGGTAGCAGACTTAAAAAGAACAACATTGATCTTGAATTTAATGATAAGTGTAAAAAATATCTTTTAGATAAGGGTGTCAATGTTGATTATGGGGCAAGACCACTTAGAAGAATATTAACTAAGGAAATAGAAGATAAACTTAGTGAAGAATTATTAGAAGGAAAAGTAAAAATAGGAGATAGAATATTAGTATCTGTAAAAAAAGAGGAACTTATATTTGAAGGCTTAAAAGAAGCTAAATAGTTAAGATGAGCTATATATTAAATGTATATAGCTCATTTTAATTAGGAAAATTATTTATTAAATATTTATTAATAATTTTTCTTAAATTATAAAATTATATTATATGGATATAATTATATGATATACTTTTATTATGAGTAAATGTATACAATAAAGCAGTTGTAAAGGATAGATAATATGGCAAAAATAAAATCAATATATACATGTCAAAATTGTGGTTACGAATCACCTAAATGGTTAGGAAAGTGTCCATCATGTAACGAATGGAATACTTTTGTAGAAGAAATTAAAGAACCTGCAAGTGTTACTAAAGAAACTGCAAAAAAATCTGTTTTAACTAAGGGTATGCCTAAAAGTATAAATGAAATTAAATCTGGTGAAAAACAAAGGCTTGTAACAGGTATTAATGAACTTGATAGAGTTCTTGGAGGAGGTCTTGTAAAGGGATCTTTAACATTAATATCAGGAGATCCTGGAATTGGAAAATCAACTCTACTTTTGCAAACAGCAAATAATATTGCAGCAAAATACGGAAAGGTTTTGTATGTATCAGGAGAAGAATCAGAAGAGCAGATTAAAATACGTGGTGATAGATTAGGTGTAAAAAGAAGTGATTTATACATTATCTCAGAAACTAATTTAGATGCAATAGAAGTTTACATAGAAAAATTAAATCCTATTTTTGTTATTATAGATTCAATTCAAACTATATATAAAGAGACAGTAACATCAGCACCAGGTAGTGTTTCTCAAGTAAGGGAATGTTCAAATCATCTTATGAGAATAGGTAAGGGTCTTGATGTACCCTTATTTATTGTTGCTCACGTAACAAAGCAAGGCGAACTTGCAGGACCAAGAGTTCTTGAGCATATGGTAGACACTGTGCTATATTTTGAGGGCGAAAGAACAGAAGAATTTAGAATACTCAGAACAATGAAAAATCGTTTTGGAACAACAAGTGAAATTGGTGTATTTGAAATGAAGCAAGAAGGATTAAAGGAAGTATACGATCCGTCAAGTATGTTTTTAGAAGATACTAATTTTACTCAGGAAGGTTCTGTGGTTGTAGGAATAATGGAAGGAACAAGACCTATTTTAGTTGAGATTCAAGCATTAGTATCTCAAACTAATGCACCTATGCCTAGAAGAACGGCTATAGGAATTGATTATCAAAGATTGAGTTTAATACTTGCTGTATTAGAAAAGAAACTTAGAATACCTTTTTATAACCATGATGTTTATGTAAATGTAGTAGGTGGATTAAATATTGAAGGAACTATGGCTGATCTTGGAGTAGCTATAGCACTTATTTCAAGTTGTAAAAATAAAGGGATAACTCTGCAAAAGGTTATGGTAGTAGGTGAAGTTGGACTTACAGGGGAAATTAGACCTGTAAATTCAGTTGATAGAATTGTAAAAGAAGCAGAAAAGATGGGATTTAATAATGTAATTATTCCTGCTAGAAGCAAAGATAAAATTCAAAAATCAAGTATGAACATTATAGGTGTAAATAATTTAAGAGATATTATTAATAAGATATTCTAAGGAAGTGGGTAAAAGAATGCGATTAGAAAAGGATCTAGAAATAAAAAAGATATTAAAAATAGTATGTCCTGGTACTGCTCTTAGAGAAGGACTTGAAAATATCTTAAGAGCAAAAACTGGTGGCCTTGTAGTTTTAGGCGATAATGATGATGTGATGAAGGTAGTTGATGGCGGCTTTAAGATTAATTCTGATTATTCACCTTCATATGTATATGAACTTGCTAAAATGGATGGAGCAATAGTTCTTAGTTCTGATTTGAAAAAGATTGTTTGCGCAAATGCACAACTTGTACCAAGTTCCTCTGTACCTACTTATGAAACTGGAACAAGACATAGGACAGCACATAGAGTAGCTAAACAGACAGACACAATAGTTATTGCTATATCACAAAGAAGAAATATAATTACAGTATACAAAGGTGATATAAAATATGTTTTAAGAGATAGTAGTGTAATTCTTAGAAAAGCTAATCAAGCTGTTCAAACTCTTGAAAAATATGTTGCTGTGTTAGATAGAGTAATAAACAATTTAAATCTCCTTGAATTTCAAGATCTTGTAACTTTGTTTGATGTAGTTACTGCAATTCAAAGAACTGAAATGGTAATGAGAATTGTGGAAGAAATTAATATATACATATTAGAACTTGGAAATGAAGGTAGATTAATATCTATGCAATTAAATGAGTTAATTAGAAACATTGAAAGAGATGGTCTTTTACTAATTAAGGATTATATAGTTGATGATTTAGATGTTAATGAAGTATATAAAACAATTCAAAAGTTGTCTCAAAAAGAACTTTTAAGCTTAGAAGTTATTGCAAAAACTATAGGACATAGCGATGAGTCTTTAGGTGATACATTTTTATATCCAAAGGGATATAGGATACTTAGAAAGGTACCTAGAATACCTGCAAGTGTAATTGAAAATTTAATTGAACATTTTAATGATTTTAATAGTGTAGTTAAAGCTAGTTTAGAGGATCTTGATAAAGTTGATGGTATAGGCGAAGCAAGAGCCACTGCTATAAGAAATGGACTTAAAAGAATAAAAGAGCAGGTTTCATTAAATAAGGAACTTTAGATATTTTTATATAAATAAAAAATTCCATAGCATAAACTATGGGATTTTTCATTAATCTAACGAAAAGTAAATTTTCCTAATGTATTGATTTTGTCAGATTCTTTTAATAATATGTCATATAAATTTAAATTTAATAAATTACATAGTGAAGTAAGATAAAATAGGTTATTGCCAATTTCACTTTCTATGACTTCACGACAGCTCTCGCAAAGAGTTCCATTTAGGTGATCATCTAAGGAATCATGTAAGTTATTTATGATGTTGTCTTCTGAAATTTTTTGCTTTTTAGCATTAACCTCAATACAACCACAATTAGTCACAGATTTTGCGATTGCGCGGTTAACTCTTGCATTGGATTCTGAAAATTTAGTAAGAACATCTAGTATGCTTTTATGTCTAAGCAATGAATCGTTTACAGAGTTTTGAAAATCGTCAAAAATAATATCTTTCATAATACTTCACTCCTTAATTTGAACTTACTAATACTAAACAACAAATTAATTATATTTTTGTATTGCTTGTCCTGTCAATTACTAATATATAAAATACAATTTATAATTTATTATTATAGTTAAAAGTATATGGTATAATATATGTATTAAAAAAATAATTAATTATGAAAGTTGGAATGAATTTTATGAAGGTTTCTGCTATTATTTTAGCTGGTGGCAAAGGCAAAAGGATGAAAGCTAATATTAGTAAACAATTTATAATGCTTAAAGACAAACCAATATTATATTATACTTTATATAGATTTATAAAAAATCCCAATGTAGACAACATTGTACTTGTGTTACCTAAAGATGAAATTGAGTATTGTAAAAAAAATATAATAGAAAAATATAATTTAAAAATTGACTTTATTGTTGAAGGTGGTGCTGAAAGGCAAGATTCTGTATACAATGGACTTAAGGCATTAGAGGATACTGACATAGTACTTATACATGATGGAGCAAGACCTTTTGTTTCAAATAAAATTATAGAAGAGGGAATACAAAAAGCTATAGAATTTGGGGGAGCAGCACCGGGTGTTATGCCTAAGGACACTATTAAAATTAAAGATAGTAATTCTTTCTCTAAAGAAACTCTAGATAGAAGTACTCTTGTAGCAATTCAAACTCCTCAGGTTTTTAAATTTTCTGAAATAATTAAATGTCATGAAAAAATTAAAAAGGATAATATTACTGTTACTGATGATACAATGGTGTATGAAATGTATGGAAATAAGGTTTATTTATATGATGGTGATTATGAAAATATAAAAATTACTACACCAGAAGATCTTTTATTAGGTGAAAAGATATTATCATAGTAAAGTGTTGTTTATTGACACATTAATTTAAAAAAGTTATAATTAAAATAATTTTATTGTAGGCTGTGAAGGGAAATAGTAGGAGTCGCTTTTAAGAGAGAAAATCCACAGGCTGTAAGATTTTCAATAGACTTTGAACCAGTTCTGGAGCTATAGCAAAACTATCGGTTTAATACCGTTATCATTATTAGAGTACAAATTTAGGTGGTACCGCGAAATTCATCGCCCTAATATATTTAGGGGGATTTTTTTTATAAAGTTAAATTTTATATTACATATATTTATATTATAGGAGGAGTTATAAAAAATGAAAATGTCAAAGATGTTAATGCTAACATTAAGAGAGGTTCCTGCAGAAGCAGAGATAGCAAGCCACAAGCTTATGCTTAGAGCTGGTCTTATGAGAAAAATGGCATCAGGAATATATAATTATATGCCATTAGGTTTAAAGGTTTTAAAAAATGTTGAAAATATAATAAGAGAAGAAATGAACAATGCAGGAGCTCAAGAATTTTTAGCATCAGCACTTATTCCAGCAGAACTTTGGCAAGAATCAGGTAGATGGGATGCTTATGGAGCTGAAATGTTCAGAGTAAAGGATAGAAATAGCAGAGATTTCTGTCTTGGGCCTACACATGAAGAAGTATTTACAGATATAGCTAGAAATGAAATAAAATCATATAAACAACTTCCAGTTAATCTTTATCAAATTCAAACAAAGTACAGAGATGAAAGAAGACCAAGATTTGGTGTAATGAGAAGTAGAGAATTTGTTATGAAGGATGCTTATAGTTTTGATAAGGATCAAGCAGGATTAGATGCTTCATATGAAAGAATGCATGAAGCTTATGTAAAAATATTTAATAGATGTGGTTTAGATGCTAAGGCAGTATCTGCAGATTCTGGTGCAATAGGGGGAGCTAATTCAGCAGAATTTATGGTAAAATCTGAAGTCGGTGAAGATGATGTTGTATTCTGTACAAAATGCGATTATGCAGCTAATATTGAAAAAGCAGAAGCAAAGGCAGAATTAGCAGAAAAAGAAGATTTACTAGAAAAAGAAGAAGTTGAAACACCAGAAGTTAAAACTATACAAGATTTAGAAAAATTCTTTAATGTGTCAGCTAAGAAATTTGCAAAGACTTTAATATTTAATGCAGATGGAAAAATAGTAGCTGTTATGGTTAGAGGAGATAGAGAAGTAAACGAAGTAAAAGTAAGCAATGCTTTAGGAACAGTTATCAATTTAGATATGGCAACTCCAGAAGAAGTATATAAAGCAACTAATGCAAAAGTTGGATTTGCAGGACCAATTGGATTAAAGGTTGATACATTATTAGTAGATGAAGAAGTATCTAAAATGTACAATTTTGTAGTTGGTGCTAATAAGACTGGATATCATTTCAAAAATGTTAATTATGGTAGAGACTTCGAAGGAACTGTTGGAGATTTTAGAAATGTTACAGAAGGTGAAACTTGCCCTGTTTGTGGTGAAAAGATAACTATTTCAAGAGGTACAGAAGTAGGACATATTTTTAAACTTGGAACTAAATATTCAGAAGCTATGCATGGAGATTTTATAGATGAAGACGGTAAGAAGAAGCCATTCTTAATGGGATGTTACGGTATTGGTGTTACTAGAACATTAGCATCTATAATAGAGCAGCATAATGATGAAAATGGTATTATATGGCCACTTTCTGTTGCACCATATCATGTTTCTGTAATTCCTGTAAACATAAAAAATGAAGAACAAATGGAAGCAGCAGAAGAAATATATTCAGCGCTTGAACAAATAGGTGTAGAAGTATTAATGGATGATAGAAACGAAAGAGCTGGAGTTAAATTTAAAGATTCTGAACTTATGGGTATACCAATGAGAGTTACTGTAGGTAAAAAAATAGGAGAAAATATAGTAGAATTTAAGTTAAGAGCTGAAGGTGAAAATGAAGAAATTAATATAAAAGAAGTAGTAAGCAGAGTTAAAAAAGAATTTGAGAAAAATGGGTTAAAGCTTAAATAATCAGGAGGATTAATTATGAAAATATTTAATACTTTGACTAAACAAAAAGAAGAATTTAAATCTATTGAACCAGGTAAAATAAAAATGTATGTTTGTGGTCCTACTGTATATAATTTTTTTCATATAGGAAATGGAAGAACATTTGTTGTTTTTGACACAATAAGAAGATATTTTGAATATAAGGGCTATAAAGTTGATTTTATACAAAACTTCACAGATATTGATGACAAAATGATAAAAAAGGCAAATGAAGAGGGCGTTACAGTAAAAGAGATAGGCGATAAATATATAAAAGAATACTATACAGATGCGGATGGTCTTGGAATAGAGAGAGCTACAAATAATCCTAGAGCTACAGAATATATAGATGATATTATTGAATTTGTAAAAGGACTTATAGATAAAGGTTGTGCATATGAAGTAGATGGTGATGTATACTTTAGTACAAAAAGTTTTAAGGATTATGGTAAATTATTAGGACAAAATTTAGAAGATTTACAAGCAGGAGCTAGAATAGACGTAGATGAAAGAAAGAATGATCCAATGGATTTTGCTATATGGAAGGCTCAAAAACCTGGTGAACCTGCATGGGATTGCCCTTGGGGTAAAGGTAGACCAGGATGGCATATTGAATGTTCATGCATGGCAAGAAAATTACTTGGAGAAACTATAGATATTCATGCCGGAGGAATGGATCTTAAATTTCCACATCATGAAAATGAAATAGCTCAAAGTGAATCATTAACTGGAAAGAAATTTGCAAATTATTGGATGCATTCTGCATATTTAAATATCAATAATCAAAAGATGTCAAAATCTTTGAATAATTTCTTTACTACTAGAGAAATTCTTGAAAAATATGATGTAGATACAGTAAGATTTTTATTATTGTCTGCCCATTATAGAGTTCAACTTAACTTTAGTCAAGATTTACTTGAATCAGCAAAGGCATCTGTTGAAAGGTTGTATAATGCATTAAGTAATCTAGAAAATCTTTTAGATGAAGTATCAAAAGAAAAAATGTCTCATGACGAAGAACAATATATTAAAAATTTAGATAAATATAGAATTAAATTTGAAGAAAAAATGGATGATGATTTTAATACAGCAGATGCAATATCAGTATTATTTGAACTTGCAAAAGATTTAAACACCAACATCTCAATAGAGTCATCTAAGGAACTTATTAGCGAGGCCCTAAATTTATATAGATCTCTTGGAAAACCTTTAGGTCTTATTCAAAAATCTACAAAAATAAGTTTAGAGGATGAAGTTGAGGAGTTAATACAAAAGAGGCAAGAAGCAAGAAAAAATAAAGATTTTGCTTTGGCAGATAAAATTAGAGATGATCTTAAAAATAGGGGAATCATATTAGAAGATACACCACAAGGTGTTAGATGGCATCTAGAAAAATAAATTAATTTTATAAGGGCTGCTTTTTGTAGCAGCTCTTATTTAAAATATTACAAATTAAGGTGTGAGGAAGAATATAATGTTAGACGATTTTAGAACAAGAGAATTTTCAAAATCAGAAGCTAGAACCCTTAATCCTTTACAATTAGCTATTATAGGAGATGCTGTTTATGAAGTTTATATAAGAAGTTATATATTAACTAAGCATACTGATTATTCAGCACATAAAATACATAAAAATGCTATAGATTATGTAAAGGCAAAAGCTCAATCTATGATAATGCATGAAATGGAAGAAGAATTAGACGAAGAAGAAATGTATATTTTTAAAAGAGGTAGAAATGCAAAGTCGGCTACGGTTCCTAAAAATGCAAATGTTAGAGATTATAGAATGGCTACAGGATTTGAAGCGCTAGTAGGATATTTATACTTAATTGGAGATAAAAAGAGGCTTGAAGTTATTTTTGATAGGGGTATAGAGGTAATAAAAAAGTAACACTAAATTATTTATGAGGTGATTTTTTATGCAAAAGAACAGTGGATATACAAAAAACAAAAAAGATCTTACTGAAAGGGAAGATATTGTTTTTGGAAGGAATGCAGTAAGAGAACTTATAAAAAGTGATAGAACTATTGAAGCATTGTATATTTCAAAGGGAAAGATGGAAGGATCCATAAATGAAATAATTAAATTAGCAAAAAATAAGGGAGTTGTAATAAAGGAAGTTGACAAGAAAAAACTTGATTTACTAAGTTCTAATAATGTGCATCAAGGTGTTGTTGCTTTAATAACTCCATATAAATATGCAGAAGTTGATGATATATTAGAATATGCTAAAGAAAAAGGAGAAAATCCATTTATAATAATATTAGATGAATTAGAAGATCCTCATAATTTGGGATCAATTATTAGAACTGCGGAACTTTGTGGCGCTCATGGCATAATTATTCCCAAAAGAAGAAATGTAGGAGTTACTTCTACAGTATACAAATCATCAGTTGGAGCTATTGAGCATGTAAAGGTGGCAAAAGTTACAAACATAAATTCTGTAATTGATAGTTTAAAGGAAAAAGGTGTATGGATATATGGGGCAGATATTGCAGGAGATGAATATAGCTACAATACAGATTTTAGTGGCAGTGTAGCATTAGTTATAGGCAGTGAAGGTAAGGGCATATCAAAGCTAACATTAAAAAAGTGTGATAAGCTTGTTAAGATACCAATGGTAGGAAAAATAAATTCTCTTAATGCATCAGTAGCAGCGGGAATCTTAATGTACGAAGTTTTAAAAAGTAGAATCAAATAATGGGGTTACTATATGAAGATAATATTCGTAGATGGATATAATGTTTTAAATAGTTGGCCCATATTAAAAAAGGTAGTAAAAGAAGACTTTGATGGCGGTAGAAAAAAATTAATTGATATACTTCATAACTATGGTACATATGAAAATGTAAGAATAATATTGGTTTTTGATGGATATAAAGTTGAGGGAAATTTAGAATCTAAAAATAAGATTAATAATAATTTAGTAATTGTCTATACAAAAAGTGGGGAAACAGCCGATAGTTATATAGAGAGAAATGTTCATGATCTTGGTAGAAGAGCTGAAATTTGTGTTGTAACATCAGATTCATTAGAACAGCAAACTATTTTTCAAAGAGGCGCTATAAGAATTCCAACATTAGAATTTTATAGTGAGGTTATGAGTATAGAAGAAAAAGTTAGGAAAAAGACAGAGAATAGCCATATATCTGCAAAAAACCATTTACAAGACAATATTGATGATGATATTTTGAAAAAATTAGAAAAAATCAGGAGAAGCCACTAAAACAGTTGACTTTAAAGAATTGACTAGAGTATAATCTTAAATAGATATTGAGACAGATTGGGGAGGGGGAGACGTGTATAATCAAGGATGTTCATTGAGTAATTATGCAGAATTTGAAGATAAATTAGATGAAGAAGTTGTAGTTGAAGCTAAAAATGGAAATACTAGAGCTCAAGAATATCTTATTGCAAAATATGAGAACTTCGTCAAGCTCAAGGCAAAATCTTATTTTTTAATAGGGGCCGATAAAGAAGATATTTATCAAGAGGGTATGATAGGGCTTTATAAAGCAATTAGAGATTTTAAGCCGGATAAGCTTACATCTTTTAAGGCTTTTGCTGAATTATGCGTTAAAAGACAGATAATAACAGCAATAAAAACTGCTACTAGGCAAAAACATATTCCTTTAAATACATATGTTTCCCTTAACAAACCTATATATGAAGAAGAATCAGATAGAACACTTTTAGATATTCTGGCAGGACTTAAAGTCACTGATCCAGAAGAACTTTTTATAAGTCAAGAGCAATTAAAGCATATTCAAAGTGAAATAACAAAAGTTTTATCAGGGCTAGAATTAGAAGTTTTAAATTCCTATTTAGAAGGAAAATCTTATCAAGAAATTGCTTACGATTTAGATAGACAAGCAAAGTCTATAGATAATGCTCTTCAAAGAGTTAAAAGAAAACTTGAGAAATCATTTAATATTAGCAAATGAATGTTTGCATTTTATATGAATCCACTTACATATTGTAAAGAAGTGGATTTTTTTCTTGACAAATAAAATGATTGATAGTAAACTTTATAATTGGTATATTGAAAAAGTATCAATATCATTGCTCATGTAGCTCAGTAGGCAGAGCGTCGCCTTGGTAAGGCGGAGGTCGTCGGTTCAATCCCGATCATGAGCTCCAGGAGAAAAAATAGAAAACGCTAGGCAAAGTTTATCTATGTTAAAGGGAGGAATATAAAAAATGGCAAAGGAAAAATTTGAAAGAAATAAGCCACACGTAAACATTGGAACAATTGGTCACGTTGACCACGGAAAAACAACATTAACAGCAGCTATTACAACAGTATTAGCAAACAAAGGATATGCAGATGCTTTTAACTATGCAGATATAGATAAAGCACCAGAAGAAAAAGAAAGAGGAATCACAATCAACACAGCACACGTTGAATATGAAACAGAAAAGAGACACTATGCACACGTAGACTGTCCAGGACACGCTGACTATGTAAAGAACATGATAACAGGAGCAGCACAAATGGATGGAGCAATCTTAGTTGTATCAGCAGCA
Source organism: Clostridium sp. HCP1S3_C6 (assembly GCF_052066735.1). NCBI lineage: Bacteria > Bacillati > Bacillota > Clostridia > Eubacteriales > Clostridiaceae > Clostridium > Clostridium sp. HCP1S3_C6. The sequence goes on along the minus strand of NZ_JBQHRN010000037.1, from coordinate 98 downwards.
GATGGTCCAATGCCACAAACAAGAGAACATATACTACTAGCATCAAGAGTAGGAGTTGACTATATAGTAGTATTCTTAAATAAAGCAGATATGGTAGA
>NZ_JBQHRN010000036.1:0-24582 GCF_052066735.1 Clostridium sp. HCP1S3_C6 | reverse complement strand
CTTCTAGGAATATTTAAAACTCTGCACATTGCGCTGATACTGTACTTTTCCTTATTTGATAAAATAATTTCTATTTTCGTGCCATTATCAGCGCTGCTTGCTTTAAAATATATACTAAGTACTAGTAAATTAAAGAAATACGTAGATATTTATAGATATATTTAAATATCTACTAAAATCATAACATACAAAGAAAATTAGAAAACAAACTTACTTTGACTATCTTTGACTTTAAGCGTAAAATGTAATTGTAAAAAAGGTAAAGAAAAAGTAAGGAGGTTTTATATATGTTTGGAATAATACCATATACAAATCATAACACTAGTGAAATAGGAGAAAGCTTCAGGGATTTTATAAGAGATTTCTTTAGTGACGACTTTTTTGCACCAACTACATTTATAAATGAAAATAAGATAAATGAATTTGGTACAGATATTAGGGAAACTGATAATGAATATCTTGTGTGTCAAAAACTTCCTGGAGTAAATAAGGAGGATATAAGTTTAGAATATACAGATAACAATCTAATAATTAAAGCAAGAAAACAAGAAAATTATGAGGATAGCAAAGAGAATTTCTTTGCAAAATCAACTTCTTATAATGAATTTTCTAGAAGCTTTTATTTAGATAATGTAGATAGGGATAAAATAAGAGCAAGGTTTGAAAATGGAGCTCTTGAAATAATTGTCCCAAAAAAAATTAAAAATTGTAATAATAGATCAAATATAAATATAGAATAATAATTAGGCTGTCATAATTTTATGGCAGCCTAATTATATGTATTTGTAGTCTTATATTGTTATTTTTGGTATAATTATATATGTATAAAATGTAAGTATCAAGGGGAGGATTATATGAAGAAAAGGAAAGCAGTACATATATTATTTATATTAGCTATAATAACAATGTTTATGGGGTGTTCAAATAAGGCAGAAAATGTTGTTAATGATTATTTTAAAAAAGTTCAGAATGGTGAAGTTAAGTTTGAAGATTTAATTGAACAACCTATGGAAGATAAGGTAATAGATAAAATTGAAAGTGACAAATTTTCAAAACAATATATAGACAAGATGTATTCAGAATTTGATAATAACATAAAAAATGTTAAGTATAAAATAAATAGTCATAGTACAAATGGTGATGAATCTACAGTAAATGTTACTGTTATAGGTGATAATTTATCAAATAATTTTAAACAAGTATTAACTCAAACTGTAAAATATGTTGTTCAACAAGCATATTTGGATAATAAAATGTCACAAGAAGAAGTAAATAAGTATATGAGTAATTTAATAAGTGAAATAGGCCAAGCTACTAGTTCAGAAAGAACTAGTGACATTACTCTTGAAAAAGTAAATGGAAAATGGCAAGTAAAAAATGATAGTTCATTAACTGAATTAATAACAGGAATTGATAATAATTGTTTAGAAAGTATTTCTAGTGAATTTGAGAGAATATTTAAAAAGTAATAAGGTGCAGCTAGTGTTTAAAAATAATCATTAGCTGCGCTCTAGTAATTTTTTATATATTAAAAAGGAATCTTTAATTATATGAAAATATGATGAAGAGTTATTATTTAAATAAATAGTTTCTATTTTTATTTCTTTAATGTTTATATTTTTGTGTATCATTTCTAAAAGTACATTCATTTCATATTCATATCGTGATCCGTCAATGTTTAATAATATTGGAATTAAATTATAAGGAAAACCTCTTAAACCTGTTTGGGTATCTATTAATTTTTTATGTGTTGTTAATTGGAAAATTAGCTTAGTTAAATTGTTCCCAAATCTACTTCGTAATGGTATTTTTCCAGTAAAGTATCTAGAACCAAGAATTAATGAATTATTATAAACAGAAGTTGCATTGGCCACTTTTACTATATCACAAACTTTATGTTGACCATCAGCATCTGCTGTAACAATATGACAACTTTTTTTGAAATTTTTGTATATATATTTAAGACCAGTTTTAATGGCTTCACCTTTACCTAAATTTTTTTCGTGATTTAGTATAATAGAAACATTAGAACATATTTTGAATATGTCCATTGAAATAGCTTCTAAGCTACCATCATTTACAATTATTATTTTGTAATTGGTTTTGATTTTTAATTCATTTACAAGATTAACAAGTTTCCTATCTGGATTATAAGCAGGTATTAATATAATGTTTTCCATAAGATTTACCCCCAATTATATAAATTATATTACACTAATAATAAACTTACAAATTTAAATTAAACTTAAAATTTATAATTAAGGATAACTTATATTTTAAATTTTAAAAACCTAATTACTAATGCTTTTTATAGATTTGCAAAAAAATTTATTGAAAAACAGACCATAAACTGAATTTAGCTCTCTTTTTTTGCTCTTTAGAAAAAGGAACAATTATAGACATGGCTGCAATACCTGCCCACATAGGTCTTGGAAGATTAATTAAGTTTCCTAAAAATAAGATACTAGAAACAGCAAGTGTAAGAGAAAGCTGCCATTTAGTTTTATCAGAGTCAATGTTAAAATTTTTAAATACATCTATAATTTTATCTTCATAAGTTTTTTCCCTGTGATTACGATAATATATTAATATTGTCATTAATGCACCTATAAAAAGACCTATTAATCTTTTTATGTAAGCAACACCAGACACATCATAGCCATATAGCAATAAATATCCTAAAACTAATGTTGATTGGTTAAACATCATAATATTATGACAACCTAAAAACATTAATAAAAATATGCTTATTGTGTGTATTAAAAATTCTATAGGAAGACTACTAATATTGCTTAATCTTGGACCTATAGCAAGTATAAGAAATATAAAAGATAATGTTGGAATAGCATGCTTAGTATAAAAGCCTAAATCAGCATTTCTAAATACTAATACAAATAAAAGAACAACAACACCAACAATACTATTGTCAATTCCTAAGAATTTGCTAAATGCAATTACAAAAGCTACACAAAAAAACATAGTTATAAAAATTTTAAATAAGTATATAGCTATATGGCGAATTTTTTCTTTAAGACATTTTGAATTATTAATAAGATTTTTTGAGCCAGCTTGATTTAATTGTAATTCATTATAAAAAGTCATAAAGTACACACTCCTTTTACACAATTTTTTGAATTTAGCAAGGAAAAATTATACCCTTTAGAAATATCATTGTCAACAACATATTGAGTGTATAGAAAATCCTTTTAAATAGTTTATTAATTGTAATTATTATTTTAATAAGAAGAAATATAAAGTATTTAAATGTATACTACTGAAATATTATTAATTATTATTTGCCCCAATAGGAAATTTAATATTGTTTTTGTATATTATGCTACGATTGTTGAATTTGTATTATTTATTATTTAAAATCTTTAGTGTTACAATAAAAATATAATAACTAAAGAAAGGAAACAAAAAAATGAATAATAATATTACAGTACGTGTAGCATCTGTTAAGGATGCTAAAGCACTACTAGACATATATACACCATATGTAAAAGATACAGCTATTACCTTTGAATATGAAGTTCCAACTTTAAAGGAATTTGAAGAAAGAATATCAAATACACTTACTAAATATCCATATTTAGTTGCTGAGAAAAATAATGAAATAGTTGGATATGCCTATGCAGGAGAATTTAAAGGAAGGGCAGCATATGATTGGGCTATAGATTAGTAGGACGATTTTATAAGTGTGCTTATAAACTTGGTAAATGGTATGATATGGTTTGGATGGAAAAGCATATAGGCCATCATACAGAAAATCCAAGTAAGGTAATACCCTTTAACAATTTAAAATAATATGTTTATTTAATTTATTAAAATACATATAAGAAAAAGAGCATGTTGTATGGCATGTTCTTTTTCTTATAAATGAATATGATTTTCAATTTATAAAAATTAACTATTGAGAATGAATATCAACAGTGATATAATTAATATATCAAAAAATGAGGAGGATAAAAATGAAAGATTATTTAGAAATTGTAGAGGTTGTTGCAAGACAAATTTTAGATTCTAGATGTTTTCCTACTGTAGAAGTAGAAATATATTTAGAAGATGGTACTATGGGAAGAGCTGCTGTTCCTTCAGGAGCATCAACAGGTATGTATGAGGCTGTAGAATTAAGAGATGGAAATAAGGACTATTATTTAGGAAAAGGTGTATTAAATGCAGTAAAAAATGTTAATGAAATAATAGCCGAAAAATTAGTAGGATATAATGTATTTGATCAAGTAGCTATAGATAAAATGCTTATTGATTTAGATGGTACAGAAAATAAAGGGAAATTAGGTGCAAATGCTATTTTAGGAGTGTCACTTGCAGTAGCAAAGGCAGCAGCTAATGCGTTAGGATTACCTTTATATAGATATATAGGTGGAGTTAATGGAAAGGTATTACCGGTTCCAATGATGAATATTTTAAATGGAGGTTCACATGCTGATAATTCTGTAGATTTACAGGAATTTATGATAATGCCAGCAGGTGCTGATACTTTTAGTAATGCATTAAAAATGTGTGCAGAAGTTTATCACACATTAAAGAAGTTATTAAACGATAAAGGTTACTCAACTGGAATTGGTGATGAAGGTGGTTTTGCTCCTGATTTAAAAAGTAACAGAGAAGCATTAGATGTTATAGTTGAAGCAATTAAAAAAGCAGGATATACTCCTGGATTAGATATGTTTATTGCAATTGATGCTGCATCTTCTGAATATTATGAAGATGGTAAATATGTTTTAGAACATGAAGGAAAAACTTTTACATCAGAAGAAATGGTTAAATTCTTTGAAGATTGGGTTAATGAATATCCAATTATATCAATAGAAGATGCTATGGCAGAAGAAGATTGGGAAGGATGGAAACTTATAACTGAAAGTTTAGGTAAAAAAGTTCAGCTTGTAGGTGATGATTTATTTGTTACAAATACAAAGAGATTAGAAAAAGGAATAGAAATGGGAGTTGCCAACTCTATACTTATTAAATTAAATCAAATTGGTACATTAACAGAAACATTAAATGCTATTGAAATGGCAAACAGAGCAGGGTATACTGCTGTAGTTTCACATAGATCAGGTGAAACTGAAGATACTACTATTGCAGATTTAGTTGTTGCTGTAAATGCAGGACAAATTAAAACTGGTGCTCCAGCAAGATCTGAAAGGGTAGCAAAATATAATCAATTATTAAGAATTGAAGAAGAACTTGGGGATGTAGCACAATTTAGAGGTAAAAAAGCTTTCTTTAACATAAAATAAGAAAATATAATAAAAGGGGTTGTCGCACTAAAAAAAAGTGTGACGCCTTTTTGTAATATTATTTAAAGAACTTTAATAATATAAAAAGTGACATTAGTAAAAATAAAATTCTAAAATAATATAAAAAAATTCGATAAATCTATTGACAAGATAGGGAATTTAATATACTATCTAATTGAGAATGATTTTCAATACATCATACATTATATAAAAAAATAACACAACAAGTATTCCTTCAAATGCAAAACCACACGCACGTTGCATTTAAATTGTTGTGTTATAAATAGAAAATTTCTCAAATTTAAAAAATCTTATTGTATAGATTGCACACCCTATACAATAAGATTTTAATTTTATTATGAATAATTGTCAAGTGGTTATTTTTCATTTAATATATATGTTTCAATTCTTATAATATCTCATCATTAAGTGATAATTCAAAGAATAGTGAAAGTAGCGATAATAATACTAGCAATGATAATAGTAAAGAAAATGCTAATAGTAATTCTGATTTGCCTGTTGCAACAATAGAAATTGAAAATTATGGCACTGTAGAAGCAGAATTATATCCTGAAATAGCACCAAATACAGCTGGAAGCCAATTTTTTATTATGACAAGTACTAGCAGTCATTTAGATGGTCAGTATGCTGCTTTTGGCAAAGTAATATCAGGAATGGATGTTGTAAAGAAAATAGAAAGTGTAAGTACCGATGCTAATGATAAGCCTAAAGAAAAATTAGTAATAAAATCAATAAAGGTAGATACAAAAGGTGTTGCTTATGCAGAACCTGAAAAAATAAAATAATAAATTATTAAAGGACAGTGTAATTTTATACCTGTCCTGCTATTTTTCTTAATATATTTTTGTTATGAATAATATCTAAAAGTTCATCTTCAAAGGTAATAGTATTGTTTCTTGATTTAAAGTATCTATTTACCTTTTTTACAATATCTTTAGAATCAAAATCAATAGATGAAATAAAATCTGTTATACTTTGTCCTGAATAAACAGCATATAAATATGGAGCCATTACATATTGAATATTGGTTAAAATAGAATCTTCAATCCAATAATCAATATTCTTATATGTGATATTCTTTTCCATAAGTTTCATATAGGATTTTAAACCATCTTCTGAGGATTCCCAAAAATCTACGTAAGCATAATCAAATTTTTTTAAAAAGTCATCATTAAAATAATCAAAGGCATTACCATGAATTATTTTAAGTTCTTTATCTTTATTAAATTGAGGGTATATATATTTATTAAAAAGTTCTATAACATCTTTATTAAATTCTACTATAGTTACACTTTTAACATTATCTTTTTGAAGCCATAAATAAGGTATAACACCTATGCCAAGACCAAAGGTAACACAGTTGCCATATCCCTTTTCTATTCCATCATTCATACTTTGTATTTCGCTTACAGCAGGAGACATCCAAACAGTTTTTTTATTTTCTTTAAGAACGGGCATATTAACATCTTCATCAAAATATCCTATTGGTTCGTAATGAAACAAATATTTTCCCAAGGGTTTATGAAAATCCATATTCATAAGTCTTCTCTTTTTTATAATATCATTTTCATATCGTACTGTTTGTGTACTAATATTATCAAGCTTTATATTTTTATAGTAAGGATTTTCAGTAAGAATTTTAGAATCATATTTTAATGTATTAATAGGAATATTGTATGATTTTAAAATTTTAATTAATTCTTGCTCTTTTTTTTCAGTAATGGGTTTATCCATATAATCAAGTACAGTTGCTAAATAATTATTCATTTCAATCATTGACATAATAAGATTTTTCATGGACTTATCTAAGTTTTTGTTTTTTTCAAATTTTATCATAAATGCTTTGCCTCAATATTTTAAATTTGTAAATAATTATTATTTACTATAATAATGTATCATATTTTGCATATTTTTTGTAATAATATAATTAATAGTTTAAGTCATTACTTATAGATAAATTATATTATTTAGGGTAGAATAATCATATAATATGATAAATTTTGTAAGATAAATTAGTAGGTGATTATTAAATGAAGACAATTGAAGTTGTAGCAGCTATTATAAAAAAAGATAATAAAATATTTATAACTCGCAGAGGATATGGGGAGTTTATTCACATGTGGGAATTTCCAGGTGGCAAAATGGAGATAGGTGAAACAAAGGAGCAGGCACTAGTTAGAGAAATAAAAGAAGAATTAGATACAGAAATTAGTGTAGATGAATTTTTAACAACTATAGAATATGATTATCCAAATTTTCATCTTATTATGCATTGCTTTTGGTGTCATGTAGTAAATGGACAATTAAAATTATTAGAACATGAAGATTCAAAATGGATTTCAATAAATGAAATAGATGGAGTTGATTGGTTACCTGCAGATATTTTAGTTGTGGAAAAAATGAAGAAACAGCAATTCATGTAGAAGATATTAATGGTGATATTTTGTTTATTTATGCTAGTGATGATTTAATGTGGCCAAGTAAAGATTCAGTTAAATATATGGTTAATAGATTAAAAAATAAAAATTGGAATCATAAGGTGAAAACTTTACTTTGGATTAATGAGAGATAATCATTGGTAACTTATAAAAAGGTTGTGTTTGGCAGATAGTTATAAATTATATTTTTTGTAGGAGAATTTTTATTCTCCTACAAATTTTAAGACATTAAATCATATTTATTTGACATTATATATTGAATTGCCTCTCCAACACCATTATGGTCATTATCTTTTGTGATAAATTTACAAAGCTTTTTAATATCATCATGCGCATTATTCATTGCTACAGAAAATCCAACCGTACTTAACATTTCTATGTCATTATTAGCATCACCTATACCAACAATTTCATTTAGTGAAATTCCTAAAAATTTTCCAAGTTGTATAAGCCCTGTTGCTTTGGTTACGTTTTCAGATATTATTTCTAATGATGTTTTTTCTGCATAAACAAATGTAAGTGGATATTGTTTTAATTCTTCATAGGCTTTACTTCGATCTTCTGGTGAGCGAAAATAAATATTGATTTTTGGGATGGAAACATGAAGTCTTCCTTCTTCTTCCATATCTTGTACCTGTCTCGTTACTTTCATTTTGATAAATGTATTTATTTTCTATACAGTCATAAATAATGGCACCACTATAGCAAACAGCATATCTTACCATTGGCAATATTTTAAAGTATTGTTGTAGTTCTGATATTGCACGACCTGTACAATACACTAAATGCAAATTTCTATTTATTATAACTTAAAATAAAATGCAAGTACATAAGAATAAGGATTATTTAAAAAGTTAATAATAAATATATAATTAAAAATTAATAAATACTAAAAAACTATTGACAATGATAACAGTTCTCAATATAATAAATATATAAATGATAATTGATATCAATTAAAAATAAAATTCAATTAACAAAGGAGAAGTGTAAATGAAAATAGTTTATTGGCCAGGTTCAGGAAATACTGAAAAAATGGCAAACTATGGATGCCAAATTCCATTAGAGTGCAAGATAGTTAATGAAGCACCAGAAGATAATGATCCATCTTTAATTGAATATGGTAAGCAAATAGCAAAATTATAAAGGTGATTAATATGTGTTTAGATTTTTTTGAAAAAATTTCAAAGTTAGACAGTAAGGAATATATAGAGTCTTTTATATTATATAGTATATCTCCAGTAATAGCTGAGGCAAAACCTTCAGTAACCTTAAATTTCAAAAAAGATGATAATGATGGATATAAGAATTGGAATGAATTTGGTGTATCCTTTATAAAAAACCTTGGATTAGAATGTATGGATTTAAGAAAAACTAATGATTATATAATTGTACTTGTATATAATGAGAAATTAATAAAAAAATTTATCGACCATAAGAATGTAAAAGAATTTTTACATAAAGTTGGATATGAAGAAAGCGATAATACTTATACTTATCTAAGCACATTAAAAAAAAGATATAAATTATATCATTGTCCCCATGAGTTAGGCATTTTTCTTGGAATCCCACTCGATGATGTTATAGATTTTATTCAATGTAGCAAAAAAAAATGTCTTGCATGTGGATATTGGAAGGTATTTAATAATTACGACTTTGCAGTTAAAAAATTTAAGCAGTACGATGATATAAAAATGATTACTGCAAAAAGAATAATTCAAGGTGTAGAAATATCAAGTGTAGTAAATGAAATAAAAAAATAACCCCAAATTATAGAGTAACAAAAATAAAAGCTTAAGATTTATCTTAGGTTTTTATTTTTTTATTAAAGAAAAGTTTTCTTCTTTAATATTATGGTAAAATAATAATTAATTAACAACATAAAGAGGAAGAGTGTAATGATTAAATTAAATGATTATCTGTATTCAGGGGATACAGTTCTTAGAATATTACATAAATATACTAATGATCTTAGAATTTCAGCAAAGGCCAATAAAAATGAAGTGGATTTAGTTCATTGTGATTTTTTAACTCAAATAAAAGATTTATTAGAACATAATGATTTCTTAACTGCTCAATCTCAAAGAATTAGAGAGTTTTATAGATACATGGTAAATGAATATCCATATCTTGCATTTACATTTAAAGGAAGAATTAAATCACTTATTAGAGCAGAGGAAAAGTTTAATGGATATATAGTAAAATACATTTATAATTATCATAGTAAATATAAAAAATATCCATCAGTTTCAGAATTAAAAGAGCAACTTATATGTTTTAGGGATCTTATTGCTTATAGAATTGTAATTTCTATGCCAAGATGTCATTTAAAAGATGTAAGAGACCGTGAAAAAGAAGAATTAAAATGTTTATATGAAATTGCCAATAATCTTCCTGCTTTTCTTGAAAAGCTAGGTTTTCATCCAGAAGTAGCAGGAATTGATTCAGACATTGAATCGGTAAATTTAGAAAAAGAAGTACGTCCTTACTATAGAGATTATATAGTAAACACAAGTCCTTCAGGTTATCGTTCTTTACATATTACATTTTATGATACTATTGCAGGATGTTATTTAGAAGTACAATTACGTACAAAAGGAATGGATGATTATGCAGAAATAGGACCTGCTAATCATTTAGGCTATGAAAAACGTCAGGAAAGAGAACGTGCAAGAAGAGATGCTATTCCTATAGGTGAATGTATTTATTTTGATGAGGCATATGAAAGGGGAATGGAGCTTCAACAATTAGAACTTTCTAAAATTGATGTTAATATGTTTTCAGCTATGGATAATAGTTTAATTAATGATGGTTGCGGATTATTTCGTGGCAGATCAATTTTACCTTATGAGCATCTTTCAAGATTTCAAAATGATTTATTTGATTAATTTGACAAAATACGCCCTAATAATATAAAATAATCATAACTTAAGAAATTTTTCAAGGAAAAAATATATATAATTAAAATTTGAATTATTAACAAAGGTGTTAACATAATTTATTATGTTGCGCCTTTTTTATATTACAAAGAAAGGTTATGATTATACATGCTAAAAGAAAATGAATGGATTACTATAAATAGAGTTTTACTTGAAATTTATGAAATAAAAAACGTTAATGAATTAGCAGAAAGGCTTCTTAAAATGATAAGAATGCTTATACCCTATTCTAATGGATATTTTCTTGTTTTTGACAAAGATGAAGAAATTAATAGGAAAGAATCTTCTTTTATTGGAATAAAAGAATCTATAAAAGAAAAGTATTTAAGTTATTTTTATAATGTAGATTACTTAAAGTATATATATGAATTTACAAAAGAAACAGAAACTTATAGAGATACAGATATTTTAGATGATTCTATTAGAAAGAAAACTGAATTTTATACAGATTTTTTAAGGCCTAATAATATACCTTTTGGAGCAGGTATATTATTAATGAAGGATGAAAAAATGCTTGGTATTATTAATTTATTTAGAAGTAGTGAATTAGGTGATTTTTCAGATAAGGATATGTATATACTAGATGCACTAAAGTTTCATTTAGCAAATATACTTTATGATATTATATCAAAAAAAGAAGAAAAGACAGAAGTTAATAAGGTTGTACAAGTAATGGCTTTAAATAATGATTTATCAGAAAGAGAAGTTGAAGTTATAAAACTTATTAATGAGGGAAAAACAAATGCTCAAATTGCCGAAATTTTACTTATTAGCTTATCTACAGTAAAAAAACATGTTTATAATATATATTCTAAAATAGGAGTAAAAAGCAGAATGCAGCTTGTTGCTTACATGAATGAAATATAAAATTAAATAAATTTAAGAGCTGTTTTAAAATACAGCTTATTTTTTTGAACAAAAATAGAACTAAAGTAGTATATAAAATTAAAAAGTTCTATTATATCAGAAAAAATGGATATTTAGGACAATTGAATAGATATGAACTAAAGAATAAAATTAAATCATCAAAAGAAATTATATAAAAGATATGCAATGGCGCATGAAAGTTAAAAAAGTGCCTGCATATCTTTTTTGTTTTTAAAATTATATTACTAAAAAAATCTCTTTATAAATTTTGAAAGGTGGAATTAAAGATGAAAAAGATATGGAGTAAAACATTAAAACCAGGTGAAAAATGGTCAGGAAATATAGGAAAAGGCAAATATATTCATTTTAAAGCATTAGGAGAAGATGCAAATGTATCAATGCTTTTATATAACATGAGAGATTTAACAGAAAGATATAACATGCCTGATACTTTAAAGGCTCAATATACAGCTCACCTTACAAAAGGCAATGTATTAATGAGTGATAATGGAAGAGTATTTGCAAGTATTGTAGAGGATAGTTTAGGATGGCATGATTCTATATCAGGATATACAACAAGAAAATTAACTGATGAAAAGTATGGAAAAACACTATATCAAGATAAGAGAAATGATTGGTATAGAAGTGGTGATGAAAATTTTCAAATGGAACTTATAAGAAATAATTTAACAATGAGAGATATGGTTCCTTGTGTTAATTTATTTTCTAAAGTTTATGTAGATGAAGATGGAAGTATGCATTATGTTAATGGGCACTGTACTAAAGGATCAACAGTTACATTAAGAACAGAAATGGATATATTAATAATTTTGTCAAATACTCCTAACCCTCTTAATGAAAGTACTACATATCCAAGTGTTCCAGTAACAGTTGAAGTGTATGATGCACCAGAAGTTGATTTATTAGATGAATGTGTAAATCATAGGCCAGAAAATTGCAGAGCCTTTGAAAATACATGGGATTACAATAATTTACTTGGAATATAAGATTTTTAATAAATGGAGGAATGAAAAATGTATGGATTTGTAAGAAAAGAAAGTAATTTAAAAATAGAAGATGCAATATATAACGAAGTTGTTAATGCAGGAGAGGGATGGATGCATAAGGTTTTAAAGGGACAAACTTTTAGAATTTTAGATATAGAAGGTAATCAAGCTGTAGATACAATGTTTTATGATATGACAAATTTAGAAGATCATTATAGTGCAATAACAACAATAGTGATGCAAAAAAATATTTATTTAACAACAGGAAGCATATTAAGAACAGAAAGTGGAAAGCCACTTTTAGAAATAACAGCAGACCTTACAGGACGTCATGATACATTAGGTGGTGCATGTTCATCACAAAGTAATACTGTTCGTTATGCAAGAGAAAAAATTGATATGCATAACTGCCGTGACAGTTTTATGCTTCAACTTTCAAAAAATAATTATGATTTAGGAAAGAGAGATTTAGCACCAAATATTAATTTCTTTATGAATGTACCAGTTACAAAAGAAGGAGGACTTAAATTTGATGATGGTGTATCTGCACCAGGGAATTATGTAGAAATGAAAGCATTAGAAGATACTATAGTTTTAATAAGCAATTGTCCACAACTTAATAATCCTTGTAATGCTTATAATCCTACTCCAGTTCGTTTAATAATATGGGATAAATAAAAAAATAATGTGCAAGAAGCTTAAAAAGGAGGAAGACAAAATGTTTAAAAAGGTATTAATTGCAAACAGAGGAGCTATAGCAGCCAGAATTGAAAGAACATTAAAAAAGATGGGAGTAAAAAGTGTAGCTGTATATTCTAAAGCAGATGAGGATAGTCTTCATGTAATAAATGCTGATGAAAAAGTATTTTTAGGAGAAGGAACTGCAAAAGAAACATATCTTGATACAAAGAAAATATTAGATGCAGCAAAGGAAACTAATGCAGAAGCTATACATCCTGGATATGGTTTTTTAAGTGAAAATACAGATTTCGCAAGAGAATGTGAAGCAAATGGAATTAAATTTATTGGACCATCTCCTGAAGATATTGAATTGTTTGGACTTAAACATTCTGCAAGAGAAATAGCATTAAAGGCAGGGGTTCCATTACTTAAAGGTACAGGCCTTTTAAGTGGTGTTCATGAAGCTGTAGAAGAAGCTGAAAAAATAGGATATCCAGTAATACTTAAAAGTACAGCAGGTGGTGGAGGAATTGGAATGCGAATATGCAATTCTTCTGAAGAATTAAAAAATGCATATGATGCGGTATGTCACCTTGCAGCAGCTAATTTTAATAATGCAGGAGTATTTGTAGAAAAATATGTAGAAAGATCAAGACATGTTGAGGTTCAAATATTCGGAAATGAATTTAATGAAGCAGTAGCTATAGGTGAAAGAGATTGTTCTGTTCAAAGAAGAAATCAAAAGGTTGTAGAAGAAAGCCCAGCTCCAAATCTTCCTGATTCTGTTAGAGAAAAAATGTATAAAGCAGCAGTAAGCCTTGCACATACAGCTAATTATAGAAGTGCTGGTACAGTAGAGTTTTTATATGATGAAAAAAATGAAGAATTTTTCTTTCTAGAAGTTAATACAAGACTTCAAGTAGAACATGGAATTACTGAAGAAGTATTTGGAATTGACTTAGTTGAATGGATGGTAAAAGAAGCAGCAGGGGAACTTAGAAATCTTTCTTCAAAAGTTGGAGAAAAAAATGGACATGCTATAGAAGTTCGTGTTTATGCAGAAGATTGCATTAATGATTTTAGACCAAGCTCAGGAAAAATTGATGAAGTTATATTTGATGATACTGCAAGAATTGAAACATGGATTCAAAAGGGTGTTGAGGTAACATCTTTATACGATCCAATGCTTGCAAAATTAATTGTACATGGCAAAGATAGAGAAGATGCTGTAAGAAAAATGAAAAAAGTTCTTGATAAATCAAGGGTTTATGGTATAACAACAAATCTTCAATATTTAGGAGCACTATTTAATACAAAGGAATATGAAAATGGAAAATTGTTTACAGGAATGCTTAAAGATTTTCATCCAGAGGAAAATGCATTAGAAGTGCTTGATGGTGGAATTCAAACAACTGTACAAGATTATCCTGGAATGAAAGGATATTGGTCAGTAGGAGTACCTCCTTGTGGTCCTATGGACGATTATAGTTTTAGAATAGGAAATTCTATTTTAGGAAATGATGAAAATGCATCAGGACTTGAAATGACATTAAGAGGTGGTACATATAGATTTAGAAAAGCTATGAGCTTTTGTATTACTGGTGCTGATATGAAACCTGAACTTGATGGAGAACCAGTAAAAATGTATCAAGTTGTTCATGCTATGCCAATGCAAGTACTTAAGTTTAAAGATTGTAAAGTTGGAATGAGATCATACCTTCTTATAGCAGGTGGTTTTGATATGCCTAAGATAATGGGAAGCAGTTCAACATTTATTGATGGTAAATTTGGAGGTCATGGAGGCAGAGTATTAAAAACAGGTGATGTTTTAAGAGTAAATAAAAATTGCCTTATAGATTCAATAGAATCTTTTAATGAAAAGTATATACCTAAAATAACTAATAATTGGACAATAGGTGTTATTCCAGGACCTCAGCCTACAGGAGAATTTTTAAAACCTGAATATTTAGAAACATTAACAACATCTGAATATGAAGTTAACTTTAATAGTGCAAGAACAGGGGTAAGACTTAATGGACCAGTACCTGAATGGGTAAGAGAAGATGGAGGGGAGGCTGGACTTCATCCATCTAATATTCATGATAATCCATATGCAGTAGGAACAATGGATTTAACTGGAGACCAACCTATTTTATTAGGACCTGATGGACCAAGTCTTGGAGGATTTGTTTGTTCTGTAACTACTGCTAAAGGTGAAATGTGGAAACTTGGGCAACTTCATCCTGGAGACAAAGTTCATTTTAAACTTTTGAACCTTGAAGAAGCTGAGATTATAAGAAAATGTCATGAAAGTAATTTAAAGCATGAATATAAAGAAATAAAAATGCCAGAAAGGAAAGAAGAAATTACTGCAGATTATGCAATTCTTGCAAGAGAGCATGTTCATGATACTGATATTGTAGTAAGGCTCGATGGTGAAGAAAATGTTCTTGTAGAATATGGAGAAATGGAACTTAATATAGAACTTAGATTTAGAGTTCACATATTAATGGAAGAACTAAAAAAACTTAACCTTCCAATAATAGATTTAACACCAGGAATTCGTTCACTTCAAGTTCATTTTAATGTTGAAAAAATAAGTCCAATAGAAATTACTGAAATAATATTAAAAACTAATAGAAAACTTAAGGATTTAAAAGACATTACTGTTCCATCAAGAATAGTAAAGCTTCCATTATCTTGGGATGATCCACAAACTAGACTTGCAGCTGAACGTTATCAAAAAACAGTTCGTGAAAATGCTCCATGGTGTCCAAGTAATCCGGAATTTATAAGAAGAATAAATGGTTTAGATACTATAGATGATGTAAAAAATATAGTATTTGATGCAGATTATTTAGTACTAGGTCTTGGAGATGTTTATTTAGGTGCTCCAGTTGCAACGCCACTTGATCCAAGACATAGAATGGTAACTACAAAATATAATCCTGCACGACCATGGACTCCAGAAAACGCAGTAGGAATTGGAGGAGCATATCTTTGCGTTTATGGAATGGAAGGCCCTGGAGGATATCAATTTGTAGGTAGAACTGTTCAGATGTGGAACAAATTAAGAGAAACTAAAAGTTTTAAAAAAGGTAAGCCATGGCTTTTAAATTTCTTTGATGTATTAAAATTTTATCCTGTAAGTCCTGATGAAATATTAAAATTAAGGGAAGATTTCATTAGAGGCAACTTTGAGGTAGAAATAGAAGAAACTACATTTAATTTAGGAGATTACTTAAAGTATTTAGAAAGTATTAAAGAAAGCAGTAAGAAATTTAAAAGAAAACAGGAAGTAGCCTTTTTACAGGAAAGAGAAAGATGGAAAGAACAAGGACTTGATGAATTTATTTCAGATGATCATAGCAGTGTAAATGCTTTAGCAGAAGAGGATATTCCAGAAGGATGTGAGGCTGTAAGAACAAATATTCCAGGAAGTGTATGGAAAGTACTTGTTAAAGAAGGACAGAAAGTTGAAAAAGGTGAGTCAATTATGGTACTTGAAAGTATGAAAATGGAATTTGCAATATCAGCAACTGTAAGTGGAACTGTTGAAAAAATATATTTAGAACCTGGAGATCAGGTTGATGCAGGTCAACTTGCTATATGCATAAAATAAGAAAGGAGAAAAGAGATGAAGTATTTTCCTAAAAAATTAACAATATCATGGATTCGTAATAGCTATTTATCAGGTAAATTAACACCTTTAGAACTTATGAAGGAAATAGTAAAGCGTGCAAGAGATAAAAGGAATAAAAATATTTGGATAATTGAACCTGATATGTGTTTTATAAAGGGGTATATAGAAAAATTAAAAAATATGGATATAAAGGATTATCCTCTTTGGGGAATTCCTTTTGCCATAAAAGATAATATAGATCTTGAAAATATGCATACAACAGCAGCTTGTAATAAATATTCTTATTTGCCAAAGGAAAGTGCCTATGTTGTAAAAAAGCTTATTAAAGCAGGTGCTGTTCCAGTAGGAAAAACAAATCTTGATCAATTTGCTACAGGACTAGTAGGTACAAGAAGTCCTTATGGTGAGGTTCATAATTCCTTAAATGATGATTTAATAAGCGGTGGTTCAAGTTCTGGCTCAGCAGTTGCAGTAGCCCTTGGAATGTCAGCATTTTCTCTTGGAACAGATACAGCAGGTTCAGGAAGAGTACCAGCTGCCCTTAACTGCATTGTAGGTTTAAAACCATCTCTTGGAGCATGGTCTACAAGAGGTGTTGTACCAGCCTGTGCCACATTAGATTGTGTAACTGTTTTTGCAAATAATTTAGAGGATGCCCTTCTTGTTGATAAAGAAGCAAGGGGTTTCGATAAAGAATGTGCTTTTTCTAAGGAATATAAATTGCCAGATGTTAAATTGCCAGAAAAAATATGCTTGCCTAAAAATGGAGTTTCATTTTATGGACCTTATAAGGATATATATGAAAAAAAGTGGCAAAAAGCAGTGAAAAGAGTAGAAAATATGGGTATAAAAGTTGAGTATATTGATTATTCAATTTTTGAAGAAGCTGCATCAATTCTTTATGATGGACCATGGATAGCAGAAAGATTTAAAGATTTAGGTGAATTTGTATTAAATAATGAAAAAGATATTTTTCCAGTAACAAAAACAATACTTATGTCTGGAAATAAGGAAGAATATACAGCAGCAAGTCTTTTTAAATCAATACATAAATTAAGAGCATATAAAAATAAGGCTTCACAAATTTTAAAAAATGCAGTACTTGTAATGCCAACTTGTGGAGGAACATTTACAAGAGATCAAGTAAGAGAAGATCCTATAAATACAAATTCTCTTATGGGTAAATATACAAATCATTGCAATTTATTAGATATGTGTGCATTAGCTGTACCTGAAAATACAAATGATTTTAATATTCCCTTTGGAATAACTGTTTTTGGAATGTCTAATGCAGAAGATATAGTAAGAGGATTTTCTAAGAAATTTTTAGATACAGAAGCTATGGAAATAGCAGTATGTGGTCTTCATATGGAAAATATGCCTTTAGAAAGTGAAATAACAAGCCTTAATGGTTACTTTAACAGAAAAGCAGAAACATCACAAAATTATAAAATGGTAAAAATTAATGGGGATTTAGTAAAACCAGGTCTTATACGTGATGATAAAAATGGGCATAAAATAGAACTTGAAATTTTTAATATTCCCTTAAAAAATATTGGAAAGTTTGTAGAGAATATTAAGTATCCTTTAGGAATAGGAAATATAGAACTTGATGATGGAACTTTTGTAAAAGGTTTTGTGTGTGAAAAAATTTTTGAAGAAAAATGTGAAAATATATCAGAATATAAAAGCTTTAGAAATTATCTTAATAAATAAAAAAATAAGAAAGGATGATAAATTATGAAAATGATAAAAGCTGTTGTAAGACCAGAAAGAGTTGAGGAAATATTAGATGCACTTATGGAAAATGGATTTAATGCTGCTACAAGAATGAATGTACTTGGAAAAGGAAAACAAAAAGGATTAAAAGTTGGAGATATATATTATGATGAAATACCAAAAGAATTAATTATGATTGTAGTTGAAGATAATGAAGAAGAAAAAGTTATAAACATAATTTCAGAAACTTCAAGAACTGGCAAAGAGGGTACATATGGAGATGGAAAAATATTTGTAACTACAGTGGAAAAGGCCATAACAATAAGCAGTGGTAAGGCTGAACTTTAAGGAGGGAATATTATGAAAGAAGTTATAATAATTATTCGACCTAAAATGTATTTTGTTACAAAAAAAGCATTAAATGATGCTGGTTTTCATTCTATGGTTGTAAAAGAAGTTATTGGAAGAGGCAAACATCCTATTCAATATGATTTAGATGATGGAAATACAGTACATAATAGATTAGTAGCTAAAAAGATGATAAATATGTATGTAGTGGATGAAGAAGTAGACTTTTTAATAAAAACAGTCATTGAAGCTAATAAAACAAATCATGCAGGAGACGGAAAAATATTTATATTGCCAGCAGATAATGCAGTAAGAGTAAGAACTGGACAAACTGGGAATGAAGCGCTTTTGTAAAGTAAAAAGGAGGTAACTCTTATGAAAAAAAAACTTGGAACTTTTATTCTTGCAGTAATAATGGTACTAATGACAGTGACAATTACAGGCTGCACAGGTAAAAGCAAGGTAGAAAAGGGAACTAAGGAAAATCCTTTTATAATAGGAGTAAGTCCCATGACAGGATGGTATGCTTGGTACGGAATTAAGGAGACTGGCATTTTTGAGAAAAATGGAGTATATGTAGATATTCAATTTTTCCCAGTGTATAGTGATTCATTAACAGCATTTTATTCAGGACGAGTAGATGGAATATGTATTGCTGGTTCAGACACTATTGCACCATATAATGAAGATGTTGGATTTGATATAGTGTTAGTAACTGACACATCAAGTGGAGCAGATGGTCTTGTAGCAACTAGTGATATAAAGGATGTAGAAGATTTAAAGGGAAAAAAGGTAGCTACAGAACTTGGAACAGTTGATCATATGTTTTTATTAAAGATGTTAGAAAAGCACAATATGACAATTGATGATATAGAATTTACTAATATGACAATAAATGATGCAGGACCAGCATTTTTAGCAGGAAGTGTGGATGCTGCAGTTTTATGGGAACCAACTTTGTCAATGGCAATAAGTGGTGGTGGTAATTTAATTACAAGTTCAAAGGAAACACCAGGTCTTATTCCTGATACTTTTGCAGTAAGTGATAGAGTTATGAAAAGTAGTAGTAGCGCAGTACAAAAAGTTGTAAATTCGTGGTTTGATGGTGTAGAACTTTTAAATAAAAGAGATAAAAACTTTATTCAATCTATTGCAGATGATGCAGAATTATCATATGAAGAATATGAGAATATGTTAGATGGTGTAACCATATATGATAAATCAATGAACGAAGAAATTTTTACAGATGGAGATGATTATAATCATCTTATATATACTTTAAACGATACAGCAGATTTTCTTTTTGATGTAGGTATGATAGATAAAATGCCTTCAGATTTACATGAAATAATAAATGATAAATATATAAGGGAGGCAGGAAATAATGATTAAAATAAAAATAAGAAAAGAAATTAGCAAAAAAAAGTATACATGTCTTGCAGTAATATCATTTCTAGTTATTTTAGCTGTATGGACTCTTATAAGTTCTTTAGAATTAGTTGATACGATATTTCTTCCTACACCTTTAAGTGTGGTAAAATATGTGATTAATTCTATAAAAGATGGAGTACTTCTTGCTAATATGGGAATAAGTATTTATAGAATTGTTATGGGATTTATTCTTGCAGTAATACTTGGAGTACCTGTAGGTATACTTGTTGGAACATTTAAGCCTTTTGAAGCAGTAGTAAGACCTATATCAGAATTTATAAGATATATGCCTGTACCAGCATTTGTGCCATTAATAATGGTATGGGTTGGAATTGGTGAAAGTGCAAAAATTGCAGTTATTTTTATAGGAACATTTTTTCAATTAGTGCTTATGGTTGCAGATGATGCAAGAGCAGTTCCAGATGATTTAATTTATGCAAGTTATACATTAGGAACAAATACTAAAACAGCTATTACAAAGGTGCTTATTCCAGCAATGCTTCCAAGACTTATGGAAACTCTTAGAATGATGATAGGATGGGCATGGACATATTTAGTAAGTGCTGAGCTTGTAGCTGCAAGCAGTGGTCTTGGATATAGTATTTTAAAAGCTCAAAGATTTATAAAAACTGATGCAATATTTGGTGGAATTATAGTAATAGGTCTTTTAGGACTAATAACAGATAGAATATTTGCATTTGCAAATAAGAAACTGTTTGCCTGGGCAGAAGGAGGTAAATAAAATGTTTAATTTTAAAAGTAAAAATAAGAATAAGCTTCCCGATTTACATAGTCATATAGAGGCTAATCTTGCAAACAGTAAAATACATATTAAAAATGTAGAAAAAGTTTACCATTCTGCTAAAGGTGATACTTTAGCAATGAAAGATGTTAATTTAAATGTACTTGAAAATGAATTTGTATGTATAGTAGGTCCTTCAGGATGTGGTAAGTCTACTTTATTAAGAATGATAGGAGGTCTTGATGAAGCTACAAGTGGAAGCATAATAGTAAAGGATAAAGAAATAATAGGTCCTGGTGTAGATAGAGGAATGGTATTTCAGGCATATACTTTATTTCCTTGGATGACTGTTGAGGAAAACATAAGATTTGGTCTTAAGTTGAAGAAAATGCCTAAAAGTGAGCAAGATCCTATTGTTGATAAATATCTTAAAGTTACAAAGCTTGAAAAGTTTAGAAATAATTATCCTAAAGAGTTATCAGGAGGAATGAAACAAAGAGTTGCAATTGCAAGAGCTCTTGCAAATAGCCCTGAAGTTATATTAATGGATGAACCTTTTGGGGCTTTAGATCCTCAGACAAAAGCTGAAATGCAGCTTTTAATGAGAGAAATATGGCAGGTTGAAAAGCCTACTATTATATTTGTAACTCATGATATAGATGAAGCTGTATTTTTGGGAAGCAAAGTAGTTGTAATTACAGAAAGACCAGGAACTGTAAAAGAAGAAATAAGAGTTTTACTTCCTTATAATAGAGATTTAGACTTAAAGGATACAGAAGAATTTTTAAAGATAAGAAAACATGTAAATGATCTTATTTATAAGTAGTAGGTTGTTTCTTAGTAGTTTTTACTGCTAGGAAGCAACCTTTTTTCTTAATTAAAAAAGTCCTTTTAGAATATATTTGTATATATAAAACTTAATTGACAATTTTGTGAATTAATAGTTATAATGTAGTACAGATATGTACAGTTTATTTAATAATGAGAAATTAATATTGTTAAAAATATATGAAGTTTGTAAATGCTTTAAGGAGAGTAAAAATGAATAGAGTAGTAATTACAGGAATTGGAGTAGTTTCTCCAGTAGGAAATAATTTAAATGACTTTTGGAATAATATAAAAGAAGGAAAACATGGAATTGATTTAATAACAAGATTTGATACTACAGATTTTCCAGTTAAGGTAGCAGCAGAAGTAAAAGATTTTAATCCATTACTTTCAATGGACAAAAAAGAAGTAAAAAGAACTGATCTTTATAGTCAATACGCATTAGAAGCAGCAAGACAGGCAGTAGAAGACTGTAATTGTGACTTAAATAAATATTATAATCCTTATGAAATAGGAGTAATTGTTGGTAGTGGTACAGGTGGCATAAGTTCACTTGAAGAGGGACATGAAAGATTCATAAAAAGAGGACCAAGGGCTGTATCTCCATTTATGATTCCTATGATGATTTCTAATATGGCATCTGGCAATATTGCAATAAAACATGGCTTTAAAGGAATGAATTATGGTATTGTGTCTGCATGTGCCACATCATGTCATACAATAGGTGAAGCATATTCAGCAATTAAAACAGGAAGACTTAAAGCATGTCTTGCAGGTGGTACAGAAGCTTCAATTACACCATTTACAATAGCTGGATTTAATAATATGAAGACACTTACAAATACGGATGATAAAGATAGAGCATCAATTCCTTTTGATAAAGATAGAAGCGGTTTTGTAATGGGTGAGGGGTCAGGAGTAATAGTTCTTGAAAACCTTGAAAGTGCATTAAAGAGAAATGCTAAAATATATGCAGAAGTTGTAGGTTATGGAGCAACAGCTGATGCTTATCATATAACAAGTCCAGATCCAGAAGGAGAAGCTGCAGCATATGCTATGGAAATGGCGGTAAAAGAAGCAGAAATACCTATGGATGCAGTTGATTATGTCAATGCCCACGGTACATCAACTCCTCTTAATGATAAATACGAAACTAATGCTATAAAACGTGCATTTAAGGAACATTCAAAAGACCTTTATGTAAGTTCTACAAAATCAATGACAGGACATCTTCTTGGTGCTGCAGGCGTAATGGCATCTATCATTTGTGCTATGTCACTTAAAGATGGATTTGTTCCAATGACTGTAGGGTATAAAAATCCTGATGAAGAATGTGATTTAAATTATGTAACTGAAAAAGGAATAGAAAAAAATATTGAATATGCAATAGCCAATTCTTTAGGATTTGGTGGGCATAATGCCACATTATGTTTTAAGAAATATAATAAATAGTAAATATGTTTTTAAGCTGATAGAACACTTTGTTTTTATCAGCTTTTTGTTTAAGGTTGAAAATATTATGTAATTAAAAACTCATTAAGGATAAATATTAACATATTAATATTTATTAATATATTATTTGCAATTATTAATAGTATTTTAATGTTAAAAAGTAAAAAATAGTAGGATAATAAAAGTATAAAATGCAAAAGAAACGAATTATTTTTTTAGTTTATAAGTAGTACTAGATATATTAAGGTATTTTGGGGGATGATTTGATGAAAAATAAATATTTAAGAAAAATAACTAGTGCTATTAGTTTTAGTGTATTTTTAACATTAAATACAACAGTTGTTTATGCTAAAGATTATAATGTAGAAGATACTTCTATACTTTATAGTAGTTTAGATGAAACTGTAAAAGGCGCCGATATATATAATAGTAAAGAAAATGGAACAGCTATAATGAATCAAATGGTAGGAAATAATAAAAAATATAAGATTACAAATGTTAGGGATATATATTATTCAAAAGCTATTGAGGATAAAATAGTTGAATTTACAAATAAATTTAGAGAAGAAAATGGATTAGAGCCATTAAAGAATTCTGAGGTTTTAAGATTTTCTTCAAGATATAAAAATGCTTCAATGTTTAAATATGATTATTTTGAACATAGTAATCCTAATATGGATGGTTGTAGTGCTGGTGGCTTAAGTTCTAAGCTTGGTTGTGATAATTGGAATGCATATGGAGAAAATATATATGAAATGTCAACTTCTCGTGATATAAATTCAATAGACGTATCAGCATATGCAATATTTAATGCATGGAAAGATAGTGCTGGTCATAGAACCAATATGCTTCAAGATTATTATACTTATATTGGAGTTTCTGTTTCAATATTTCAAAGGGATGGAGTTTCTTACATATTTTCAACACAACATTTTTTTGGCGATGAAGATTCAGGAGAGCCTATTAATGATCAAATTGTAATTAATTCAAAATCTTCAGAGAATGAAAATAAACCAATAGAAGATGATAATAAGGATATAGAAGAAGATGAAAATAAAACAACAGAAGATAATAATAAGGATATAGAAGAAGATGAAAATAAACCAGCAGAAGATAATAATAAGGATATAGAAGAAGATGAAAATAAACCAGCAGAAGATAATAATAAGGATATAGAAGAGGATGAAAATAAACCAGCAGAA
>NZ_JBQHRN010000035.1:0-24696 GCF_052066735.1 Clostridium sp. HCP1S3_C6 | reverse complement strand
TCTTCAAAATAAATATTAAATTGTAACTCAGACAGTAAGCATTTTTACTATCTGAGTTTATTTTATCATCAGATATTTATAGTTAAAATACGTGAAATTTTTGACGCTTACCACATTTTAAACTTCTTCATTAATTCGATGTTAATAGGTGACAATTCAATTTGTTGCTTGCTCTTCATTTTTTCATGCTGTCCATGCGCAATCTGTGTTGTAAGAATCAAATTTTTCCCATCGAACTCTGATTTAGAAAGAGTATTTCTTAATTTTTCAACACAGTAAGAACAAGCAACTGTCACGATATATGGTACCTCTTCACGTGTACAAGAATTGTCATTCTCTAAAATTATTATTTTTCTACTGTGTTTTCTTTTGGTATCTTCTCCATAATCAAATGTTTCCAATGGGATATCAGAACAAATTGGACAAAAAATATCATAACTTCCTCTTGCAGTTAGTAAGCGATACAAAATCTCGTTATCATATATTGGCTCAACATCATCGCTTTCAATATCGCACCAATCTAATACCAGCTTTCGTTTTACTTTTGCTAAGCTTCTCCTTCTAGAAAGATAGTTCATTGTCTTAATATTGTTACCATTATGAATATATCCTTTAAGAAGCTCCAATGTTTTCTGAGATATTCCTATTTCATCTAAGACTAGAGCTATTGCTTCATGCGAACCATTTACAAAATTATCATAAAATATATACACATCCCTATTTTCTCCAGCACAATTTGCAACTTTTCTGAATGATTTAGATGCATCTGTTTTAATTGCAATGAGTCCACCGCCACAGAAAGCCACTATTTTCCGACGAGTCTTCGATTCAAAATGATACAAATGTATATTATAGCCTGTTATTTTGACAATAAATTCCCTATTCTCCCTTTTCGCCTCATTATTAGTTGTTTCCTCTACAGAAGAAATCTCAACATCATTAGGTTCAAATTCGTCTAAAAGATAAGCTTTTTTCTCTCCTTCCTGTGACTCAATCATCAACGGCAACAAATATTCTGCAATATTTTGAGTTGTTATGTTTTTTTGAATGCAACTAATGTGAATCTGCTTCGCCACTTCTTCTCTTAATTGCTTACGATGTTTTATAGCCTCAATAAAGCTTGAGAAACTATTTAATTGTATCTTTTTTATGCACGAAATATCTATAATCTGTTGTTCAATAATATATGAATACTTAAATGCATAATCACGTCGCCATAATCCTCTTGCTTTCTTTTCAAACAATCTCAGAGAGTGACTATGAATCATTCCATCAAAAGAACGGTCTGTAGCAAGCTTCTCCAAAAGAAGTTCTGGTTCTGATAAAGGATCTCTATTTATTTGATATCCTGAGAATTCATAATAATCGAACATCCCATCCCAATTATTAAGTGATCTGCTTGTAGGATTTATGCATCTTATTGTATAAGGATCTCTTTTATTACCAGAATCCATATAACGTTTTTTTAGTAATTCTTGTTTCAATCCTGCATACTTTTCATCAAATTGTTGATTCTGCATTTCAGAAAGAATGCCTTTTTTATCTGAAAAAACTCCATTAAACAGATAATCCTTGAAGCTTAAATTTCCGCATCTTACTGTTCCATCATAATCTATAGCTGCGTTTAACTTATATCTACCAATCAATTTCAAAAAGAAATGCGGATTATAATATTTTCCTATTTCTGTTTCTAGCTGAATAAGCCATCGATCTACTTCTGCATCAGTCACATATGGATTCCATCGTCTCTCATTACATATTATGAATGATAAAAAATCCCTAACTTCTCCATAGAAATTAACAATTTCTGCAATCTTCTTTACATTTTCTTCATCTTCCCCAATCCCCTCTTGATTCTTTAAATAAAGTAATTTATATAATCTCTTCACACCATATATGCAATCTAAATCATCAATTAATTCCTGATAATCAAATACATTTTTTCTTTCAACGTAATCGAAATATGATTCCTTAAGTTCTTGTACAATATCTCCTTCAAGGTAAGTTGATGTTTCATACTTTTCTTTGCAATCATGAACTACAACATACTGCTTTTCATTAGTCAATGTTTTAGGAAGATAACGATTATCTAAATCAAAACAATTTAATGGACTTTCTAGGTAACTTTGTGAATCTGCATAGATATATCTAACCAAAATAGAATGAAAAATGTCACTTACTTTCCCTCTACAGCTAGACATTGCAACTTCTTCCGAACACATACAAATATACAGATTCTGCATTTTTCTTTGAAAAATATCATATACTTTTCGTATGCTCTCTTCACTATCGCCAACATCATTTCTATGTATGTTAGAATATTTCGAATCTACCAGCATTGACAAAGGTCTCATTTGTTCTTGAGTATCTGTCTTGAGATAGTATGTAGAGTATATTCTATTATTTTCCTCCAAAAGATTATTAATAGGAAATCCAAATGCAATTTCTTCATATCCAAATACAATATACTCTTGCGTAAATATTTCACCTTCATCAACAATAACCTTTAATACTAAATCAAATAAATTCCAACTCTCTGCTCCTATTTTCATTGTACTGGGGTTAATCTTGTTCTCACATAAAACTTTGACTCGATGACGGTCTCCGGCAAAAGATAAACAGGAAATAGATTTTTTATTCTTCTTCCATCCATTTATCTGCATGAAAATGAGCGATCTTAAATCAAATATCATTTCATTATCTTCGCCAGTAATAAAAAACTTATTAATATCAGGAACACTGTTCCCTGATAAATAATCAATCAATGATGTAAGCTTATTAGTATTAAACTCTCCGTTTTGCTTTGTATCGTATTCAAAAGACAATCGTGTAGTCTTTTTATCCCAGCTAGGATTTAATCTTACTTTTCCAACTACTTGAACATCTTTTTCTTTTCTAGATATATCAAATACAAAATTCACATTACTATCCAAGGTCAAAGAATTAACAAATTTGAAAAAAGACTTGATTCCAACACCAAATTTACCTGTTTGTCCATTTTCATCAGTCTTATCGGACATTTCTCTATTCAAAAAGCCATAAATGTTGGATAATTCAAAGCCCTTATCTTGATAAACACATGAAAGATAACACTTACTTTCAGTTTTTTTTACAGCTATGTCTATGGTTGTACCATAATGCAAGTCGTTAGCATTTTGAATTATCTCATTAAAATAACCTTCACTATACCCTCTTAATGAGGTAATCCCATCGTTTCTAGAAATAGCCCTACATATTGTTTCTACCAACTTACATTTATTAGACTCAAAAAAGTCCTCAATCCACTCAGGTTTGTTCCCTTGATGAAGAAGCAAATACTTGTTTGCATTTTCTATCTCATGTCCAATCTCAGGAAGCATATTTTCAATTTTTATACCTTTAGCTAATTCTTCGTTTATGCTTTGATATTGAATTGCCATTATCTTCCCTCCTCATATAATCAAGTGTTTTTTATTGAAAATTCAAGGTTTTTCAATCTTTTATATTTCAATGAATAAGTCGAAGCTATGAGCATTTCGATGTATCAGGTACTGAAATAGTGGTTAAAAGGTATACGAAATAAAACGTCATTGTTTTTCGCTTTACTGGCCTTGTGTATACCCATCCCTCTATGGCAGCTAACCTCCTATATCCACCATGATCATCTCTGTCTCCAGATATCCTAACTTCCTTCGTCCTTCCTGCCCATAACCAGGGTGTCAGCTATGCTCCATTACGGGGTCATGCCCCAAGGTAAATATTTCTGCCGACTACTGACTCATTCTTTGTATTGTTGATTACTGACTCGCTTCCTGTTCCAGCACTGTAATCAGTGGACGTTATCTGTTACATTCTGCTTTATTCAGTGACTGCCCACATGACAGCCTCCACTATAGTTACTTGTTTTTCTTATGCTGCCTGCAGATATGCTATTGGTCTTTTAATGTCATCGACCATCTTCTTAGCATCATAATCAACGCCTTTTGTGTCAGCATGACATAAAAAACTCGAAGCAGCTTCGCTACTATTGCCATCAGTGACTGCATCTTCTTTAACGAATTCAACCTTCTGGTTGTGTAATAATTATGTAGTTCCCTGAACTTCGGATTCTTCGCCACAAGCGACGTTGCAACCTCACAGAGCAGGTATCTGAGTCTCTTTCGACCTTGTCTGCTTATTGTTGTCTCGCCCTTGTGCTTTCCTTAGCTATTTTCAACCAGTGCCAATCCTGCAAGTTTCTGCAGTTCTTTCGTGTTGTTGAAGCGGCTGATATCACCTACTTCTGCAAGGAACCCAGACACTGTCCTGATTCCCACACCCTTGATCTCTAACAGCTTTTCAGCCATCGGAATATGTTTTACCAGTTTTTCAATCAGAACCATGACTTCCTGTAGACGCGTATTTCTGGATTCATAGTCCTCTAGAAGTATTCAGATTTCCATTCTTGCAGATACCGCTCCTTCTTTGCTTCCTATGCTGTGCTCATCAGCTTCTATCATGGTCTTTGCCCTCGCTCTTCCAACCGCTCTTAACTTCGCATCCCGCCAGATTTGGTTCACTCCATCGATACCCAACGTCAGGATATCTTCCGGAAGTGGTGCTACTTTAAGGATTAGTATTCCACTCTTGGCATCCGGTTTTCCGTATACTGTCTTATATTCAGGAAAATATATATTGAACCAACGACTGATCCTGTTTTGAATTTTTGTAAGTTCCGCCTGTAACTAGAATCTTATGTTTGATGCCGTTCTAAGATCAGCGTAAACACCATCCGGCAGGTATTGGATCATGTAACGTCCCTCTCTAACTACCCCTGCTATAACTTTCGGATCCTTACGATCATTTTTAGTTGGATTATTGTCGTCGAGTTCTTTTGATTTTTTCACATGATGAAGATTTACAAGAACCGGTTTCATTCCATTATCCTGTAGGAACTTTCCAAGATTTAACCAGAAATGACCGGTTGGCTCCATGCCTGGAACCACCTTATCCTTTTCATGCTTTTCTTTAAGAGACTTGATCCAGTCCTTTAATGTCTCGAATCCTGTCTCTGTGTTACTAAATTTAAAAGGTTTCTTTGAATACTCAATTCCTTTGTAATCAAAAGCTCTGGCATAGTGTGTCTCGCTTCCAACATCAATTCTGAGTACCAAAGCTTTTCTGTAATAGCTTAAATTTTTGCGTTCTGTGTGTTAGACTTCATTGTAGATACCTCTCTGTTCAATAAGATTTTTACTTACCTACCAGTCAGTAGTCTTATTGTACTCTGAGGTATTTTCAATTTTCAACATCCACATTTTTTATTATATAGGAAGCTCCATTCTAATTCCAACCATTACCATTTCTATATTCAGCTACAGTGGAACGCTTAATAACATTGTCGACATAGCAAAAAATTCCTTCGGATGAAAAACTTTTAAGTTCAGCATTTTCAAAATCACTATCATCTACCATCTGAATTAATTTCTTAATCTGTCTCTGTACTGATGTGATTTTCTTCATAGACTCCGCATCATCTTTTTCTTCATCCACTTTAATTTTCTGTTCATCTCCATCTTCAACAGATCCATATCCGACAAATATCTCACTATTTGCATCAATCTCTATCAATCCTATAATAGCCAACCAATAGTTAGCATTCTTCTTGGCATCCAAAAATTTTCTATATACGCGCTCATATTCATTTCTTTCTGACTTTGTCATTTTTAGAAATTCAATATACTCGCCCATATATTCGTATTGTTCATTATCAATAGAATCCATCTTTTCAATTCTTAGTACATTTAAAACACACTCTCTTACAGTCCGTCCTAAAGAACTAATAATATCCCAGTACTCACTCTTCCTAATTTCACTTTCGTATTTATGACGTTGCTTGCGAATTCCTCTTATTTTCTTTTCATTTGCTTCTGATAGAACATATTCGTTTTGAAAATATACCAACGCTTCCCTTATTGCTCGACCATTTCTTTTAACAAATTCTGGATAATATAGAACAGTATTTCTAATCGGCATGTATTGACAAGTGATATCAATCTTAGTTGTGCAATAGTAAAGCATCCTATTATTTTCCATATCATTTTCATCTGGTTTACACTCATTTAGCATAAAAATCATGTCTCGATTTTTTCCTGCAATTCCAGTGTCAATTCTATCTACACGACCAAATCTTTGTTCAAGTTCTATACTTGTAAATGGCAACTCATAATGTATAACCCCATCAAATTCGCCTAAGTTCAAGCCTGTTCCACCAGTCTTTCCCGTAGTTATTAGCAGCACTCTTTGATTATTTCTTAGTGCCTGCATCAAGGTATTTATTAACTGTCCATCCTGAACATTTCCTAGTCCATTTTGGTTTTCAAATTTTCCGTATTTCTCTGCAACAATACATCCTGCAAACTCATTTTTTAATCGCTTAAAAATCAAATCTACGACAAACTGGTGTTCACAAAAAATGATATATGACTTATTACTTTCCTTGAGTACTTTTACTAATTTTTCAATTTTTCCATTCTTACGAATCTCCTTAATATTGGAGAATCCATATCTATTTTCAGCTGCATCAAACAAAAAATTGTCATCTTGGTCATACTGTAATGCAACTAAAACTCCCACTTCATCCTTGATTCTATAATATATTTCATCCCGATCTGGATGTCGTTTACATGACACAAAACGAATTCTTCGCTCTGCAGCATTTTTTCCCATGTCTTCTCTAAACCAATTGACATATATATCCTTATCATTTGGTAAATAGTTATGAATTGGCTCGATATCTCTCGTAACAATATGAGAACACGTTATTTCTTGTAGCAATTGAACATAATCTTCAAAAGTTCGTCGTTCCTTTGAATTTATAACGATAGGTGTTGCAGTCAAAATCATCGCTTTTTTTGCAACTATGCCTCTATAATTCTGAAATGAAATATGACCTTCGTCGATAATTACAATATCCCATTTCTCATCTTCAGCATAATCCATAATTGTACCTTTTAAGGCAGTATATGACCCTTCTAAATCACTACCTTGTTTTTGTCCAGCAATCATAATAATGTCTTCGCTACTCTTAAAAAAGACCTTCTTTAAGTGACCTGCATACATCAATCCATTATCACCTTGTTCAATAATATGTGCAAATCTTCCCAACTGTCTCCTTATATCATTCTGCCAATCCTCTCTCTTGTTATAAGGACAAACAATAAGTATCTTTGCCATTCTGTTCATTTGTCTACAAGAGTTTATAGTTTCTTTTATTGCATATAAAGCTGATACTGTTTTACCAGTACCAACTTCATCCATCACAATACTTATCTGGTTATTAAAAACTTGTCTAGACGCAAGTTCTTGGCGATCAAAATAAATAACATCTAACATTGGTTGAATATTATCCCAAAAGACATCAAAGACATTCTTCCCGTCTGGGCTAATGACATCGGTATATTCAATCACCTCATCTACATGATCAACTTCATGTAAATACTCTTCTATAGAATCCATGATATTCGTGTTATTTTTTTCATCATAAGCATATAGATAATTTAAATTCCATTTTGCACAAACAAGGGGAGTTATCCATTCATATCCCTTTTCACCTGAAAAATGAAGTGCTATTTTCAACTCCTCATAGCTCATAGAATTAATGATTTTTGCTACAACATCAAACCTTCTAAAAAGAAAAGCATAATGAAAAAGTGAATATGGAAAATCATTGCTATAAGCCCTTTCACAATCCTCATACTTTCCCAAATAACATAATACATCCTTTGTCGTCTTTCTTCTTGTCGATGGTAGCATTTTTGAAAAAACATATTCCGAATTCGAATATTCTTTTTTTTCCTTGTCTTGTGAAGATATTCTATTTTCAATTATGTTATGTAATAATTCATTATTTTCAACATTAATATAAACATCTCCACAATTCTGACAATAATACCCCTCAACAATATACTGCTCTCTATCAACCTCAATTACTACTTTCGACACGAACTCTAATTCGCTATCCTCCTTATAACAAGTTATTGGGACAAACGGCTCATCATAGAATTTTACAGCTAAGAGATCAGTAATAATTATCTCTTCTGCCGCCTGATATGGTTCATTATTTGTGTAAAGTACTTGATATTTTCCATACTCAAAAGTGCTATTCTGGAGTGATTTATCAGCATGAAAATAATAGCAACCACAGTCATTGCAATAAAACAATGGATGTCTTGTTACAATTCCCTCACTACTTATTGGAATTGTCTTTTCTGCCGTTAACTCTGTATTATGTTTTGGGCATATTATTTTCCATTCTGATGACATTCTTTCTTTCCTCGTATTATAAAAAGTAGTAGTGTTTATAGACCCTCTCCAAGGTCTGTATGTTATACTATCGGAGATACTGTGGATTGTTATTTTTCTCCTACCATTTTATAGTTTACGAAAGGCTATAACCACAGTCTCTTTGAATATTTGTTAATCCGTTAGATACCGCATGAAGGTTATTTAGAATGAGGCTACAATCGCAAAGAGTACCAGTGGTTCTATAAACAGTATCAAAATATTTACTCAAAGGAAATTTTTTATGATATACGTTGGAATTGATGTTGCGAAGGACAAACACAACTGTTTTATCACTAATTCAGATGATGAAGTATTATTCAAATCTTTCATCATCCCCAACAATCGTGAGGGTTTTGAGACCTTATTTCAGAAAGTACAGTCCGTATCAGACGATTTAACCAAAATAAAAGTAGGACTCGAAGCTACTGAACACTATAGTTACAATCTTCTGGGATTCCTTCTTGATAAAGGTTTTCCGACCTACATTATCAATCCGCTACATACCAATCTTTACAGAAAAAGTCTAAGCCTTAGAAAGACAAAAACGGATAAAGTTGATGCCCATACGATTTCTTCTATGATTATGTCTGATATGAACTTAAAGTCCTACTCAGACACATCTTATCACAATGAGGAACAAAAGTCATTAACCCGTTATCGCTTCGATAAAGTAAAAGAACGTGTGAAACTCAAATCCTCTGTTTCCAGACTTATTTGTATCCTTTTTTCTGAATTGGAAAAGCTTGTTCCAACACTTCATATGGCATCTGTTTATGCAATGCTTTCTGAATTTTCTAGTGCCAAGCATGTAGCTAATGCTCATCTTACCAAACCTTCTTTCTGAAACCTCAAAAGGTCGATATAACAAGGAAACAGCCATTGCTTTTAGAGAAGCTACAAAAACCTCTATCGGTTCAAATATGCCTGCATAATCACTGGAACTGAAGCATACCATCAAGCTCATTCAGAAACTCACATCTGAGATTGATGAAATCAAAATCATCATGGATGAAATCAATTCTCCTATTCTCAGCATCCCAGGAATCAACTATCGTATAGTAGCTATGATTCTTGCAGAAATCGGTGATTTCAGCCGTTTTGGCTCTCCTGATAATATACTTGCTTATGCAGGAATGTCTCCGTCAACTTATCAGTCTGGACAATTATATAACTGTTACTCCCACATAGAAAAACGTGGTTCTCGCTATCTTCGATATACCCTTTACAATGCAACGAAATATGTGTGTCATTGGGATGAATACTTTGGAACATATCTTGCCAAGAAATGAGCAGAGGGCAAGCATTATAATGTTGCTTTATCCCATGCAGCAAAGAAACTTGTCAGAACCATCTATTCGATGGAAAAATCAAAACAATCATATAAGCATGCCGCTTAATTCTTTTTTATACACATCTCCTAGTTGAGTGCCTATAACGACACTCTTTTTGTCATGCAGTTTTCAAGGTACAAATATATCTGAAATGCATTTCTGCAATTCATTCAAAAAATTTCATTTTAGACTTGACTTTTAATAGTTAGTCTTTTATTTTACTCTTATCGTCTTGCTTCCTGAGGACTTAGTTTTCTGGTCCTCTGATGAGACATGCAAAACCCTATTTTGATCAAACTCAAATGTTACCTTGATCTGTGGTACTCCCGCGAAATTCCGTTCAATATCCGTATGCTCATATTCGTCATAATAATAGTCATTATTGATATTATTCTCATCTTCACCCTCATAAATTTTTATAGCAACGCTCTCTTGATCGTCACTAACCGTAGTATAATTTTCACTCTTCTTGCAAGGATACTTCGTTCCCTTCGGAATAATAATGCTATATCGATCATTAACTACTCTTATTCCAAACGAATGTGCAAGAATGTTGGTTACATGAATCTTCTTATCTTTAATAAGTGTCTTATCACCAGTCGCCTTTATTGCTGCTCCGATTGCTACAAGCTTCGATAAATCCTTATCTGAATATGGATTAACGCCAAACACCTTTTGAACCAATTCTCGAACAGATAAAATATTTGATGATCCACCAACAAGAATCACCTTATCAATATCGGTCACATTGTAATCTGATTCTTCAAGACATCTATTAATAATTTCCTCTATACGATCCAATAGTTCCTCACACTGCTCATTAAACTCATCTCGTGAAACATGCATTTGGAAATTAATAGCTGAGTCCTGCTTTGGAATTAGGGAAGGAATAATAATATCTGTTTCTTCCATTGCAGATAGTTCTACCTTAGCTTTCTCACATTCAAATTGAAGTTTTCTCATCACCTGCTCATAAAGATTTTCTTCCAAACCGGATTTGTCTTGTGAAGAAAGATTAATGCCGTGTTCCTTACGAAGCTGCTTCATACACATTTCAACAAGACATCTATCAAAATCATCACCACCAAGCTGTCGATCTCCATCCACTCCAACAGTAGTGAACTCGTTTTCTTCAATACTTAAAATGGACACATCAAATGTTCCACCACCAAGATCAATTACAAAAATATCCTGGCTTTCATCTTCATCCATTCCATAAGCAATTGCAGCAGCTACAGGTTCAGGTAAAATTTCAATAACTTCTATTCCGGCCGTTTCCGCGGCTCTTTCTGTTTCTCGATATTGTTTGGAAGTAAAATATGCTGGCACAGTAATTACGGCAGCACACTCTTCTACTCCATACGCTTTCTTAACTTCTTTTACTACCTCAGACAAAACATGAGTCGCGACATCCGTTGGAGAAAACGATTGATCCTGTATTGTCCATATTTTGTTATCATCACCAATAAATGTCTTTGATGACATAACTACATTTCCAGGATATGTAATCGCCTTTTTCTTGGCTGCATCTCCAACAATAACCTTTCCATCTCTATAATACATAACAGAAGGTAATAACTCTTTGCCTCTAAATTTAATAAACTCAAGAGAATTATCAAATCGACAACAAACAGTATTTGTTGTACCTAGATCAATTCCTACTAATACTTTACTCATTCACATCTCCTCCTAATGCAAGTACTGATTTTTTATACTCCTCCTAATGCAAGTACTGATTTTTTATACTCCTCAAAATGGAAAGTACTCAAATAGTCCTTAATAAGTTTTCCTTCCACGTTATGCTCAAGAATATTTTCAAGCAACTTACTGTCAGCAATCTTCGCAAATGGACTATCTATATCTCCCTGTTGTAATAAAGCATCAGCTACAATTTTACAAATTTTTTTGTAATGCGATGGATTTCTTCTTTGATTATGTTTAAATAACCACTCAAAGACATATTTCATTTCATCATTATAATCCCTTCCATCATAAGAAAACGCATCAATCAAACTTTGTTTTAATACATCAGGCTTCATATTCACCCAAGCATAAGCAATCTTCTGCGCTTTCTCTCCAGCCATCACATCTTCAAATATCTCAGCGAAATTGTTATATACCACATTATTTTCCTCTGGCAAATAATTATCAATCTGCTGTTTTCTCTCTTGATACAACTTAACATTCTTTTTAGCGGCTTTCCAAACCTTACGATCCAATTCTGTTCTAATATGTCTCTCAATAACTGGCTGTTGATATAACTTATAAAATTCATCAAAGCGCTTTATTACTGCACTTATGTCTTCTTGTGCGAAAAGCAGTTCAACAATAGCCTTGATATATAATTTATAGTTACTATGTCCTAACTTGATAGCTTTAATCGCATCATTAAATGCCTCATTACCATAACTAGCATATGTATTAACTATCATATTATTGTACATATCATCACAGACTGAAGGATCTGCCATTTCTTCACACAATTGCACAAAAAGCTTTTTTGTTTCCCCTTCTGATAAACCCTTCTTAAAGTCTATAAGAAGTTTATTGTCATGAAGCAAATACTTATATTCATCAATTGCTTCCACAACAAAATCCCACTTATCATGAAAATTAGGTTCATCATTCTGCCCACCTTGAATCAGAGCCCAAAATAATTCTTTTCTTTCACGTGTATCCAATATATAGTAATCTGCATCCCAGTACTTAATGCGCTCCTGATATGAAATATTTCTAATGTAATACTTAAATATAAGACGTTTCAAATCCTTTCCCATATAAACAGTATTATTTAGAACATCCTCCATCATGTATGTAACAGACTCATACTTAACATTTTCAAGAATAGGTTTTAATTCTCTTTCAAACTTTTCAACATTAACCTTTGTCAAAAGCCCTGCATTTCTTACGATTACTTTCAAAATAATTTCAGGACTAATCTCTTTACCAACTGACATATTAATAATTGCAGCATATGCACTATTACAGAGTAATTTCTTAATCTCAAATTCATCTTGTTTTGATATGTATAAATCTGCATCCTTTTCAAAACGTTTATTCAACGATTCATTTATTTTCTGAAGTGTATCACTTAATACAATCTGATCAATCATCTAGTATCCTCCTTCCTTAATTAATCATAAGAGAATCTATCACTTTCTTCTTCTCTAGGAATTCCCTTTTTCCACCCTGGTCAACAGTAATATCTTCATCTAATCCTTCACTAGTAATTACAATTACTCCATTTGAGTCTATTTTCCACTTCATAATTACATTTTCACCAACTTCGTACTTACGTGTCAAATCAACCATTTTACCTGTAATAGGTGTAAACTCTTCCGGATAATTTGGATCAATTCCATAAAATAAGAACACTGGTACTCTAGCTAAATTCTCTTCATGAATTGTATATGTAAATTCCCCTTGTTTTTTTGTTGCTATATCATCACGCGAAATCAAACATTCAAATCCATTTGTAGTCCTAATAAAAATGTCTTCAGACAATCTGTCTTGTAACTCCATTTTCTTTAAGCTAACATTGCTTTCAGAATGGTTATAAGCATCAATTGCTGCACCTTTTGATACTGATGTCGTAGTATCAACAGTGATTATTTCAACCTCCTCACCGAAATACTCTCTTAAAACAGATTCAACTGCATAGAAATTAGACATACCTCCGGTAAGAATAACTAGAGAAATATCTTCTTTTGACAGCCCATTTGCATTTACAATGCTTTCCTTCACTGGACGCAAAATATTCTGTCGATCAGAATCTGTCAATAGTGCTGAATATACCTCCTCTAGAATAGTCTTATCCAAATTTATTCCCTGTACGAATTGATTATCAATCACCTCAAACTCTGGTGTCATCACAATTCTGCTTAATCGTCTTGGATTATCAATATGTTCTCTGATTTTGTCATTCAATTCAATTTTGTATTTCTCAGCTTGTGAAACCACACGAGCTATGATTTTGTTCTGATCCTCTATAGGTCGAGTACTGATTTTTGTTGTACGTTTTTCAAACTCACTTAAGAAATACGCTCCCAGATATTGATCGAAATCATTTCCACCTAAGTCTTCTCGTTTTGAACGAGATTCAATACTTACTTTCATATTTTCATATTCATAGCTTTCCTCATCCTCCTCAAGTTTAGCTATGCATATATCTAATGTTCCACCACCGATATCATAAATCATGATGTGTTTCCCATTTAGTTCGACACTGTTTTCCATCAAACTACCATCACCATTATTGATGAAATACAAGAGTGTAGCCGCCGGTTCATCTAAAATATGAAAATCTGTAAACCCTGCCATTTCTATAGCTTCCTTTGTGGCCTGTCTCTCATCAGAGTTAAAAGCCGCCGGAACCGTAACAACTAAGTGATTAATCTTCTGATCAAATTGTTCTTCAATAGATTTTTTCATAGTTTTCAGTAACAAGGCTGAACACTGTGTCATATCTAGTAATAAATCCTCAGCTTTGGTCTTTCCAGGAATACTTATCGCCGATTCGCCTCCAAGACGAGTTTTAATACCTGTAAATGTATGCATAGGCATATTACCAGTTGAATAAATACTTTTAGCCCATTCTCCAGTATAGACATGCTTATCCTCTGGTTTACAGTAAAAATACGATGGCAAAGTCTCTCTGTCGCGAGTTTCTTTAAAATCTTTGTCAAACTGAATAATAGGTATAGATCTTAAATGTTCAATAGGATTTCTTAGGTGACGCTCTGTTGTCTGAATTACCGACACAGTACTATTTGTCGTACCTAAGTCAATTCCAACATATAATTCTGCCATAAATTACCTCCTACTCAGCTTGTGCACTTTCGCAGTGCTCGTTACTTTCATTACCACTTGTTTCTGTATTTTCAATTGGCTCGGCCTTATCAGGTTCAGATGGTTCAACCGGCTTATCCTCACTAATAAGTTTTTCAAATTCTGCTTTAAAAATAATTTCATCACAATATTTTAAGCCAGTTTTACACACACGATATTTTCCTGCACCTTCAATTTTCTTGTATATGGCAGCCATTCTCTCTGCATTTTCCTCAGTAATTTCTACTATATTTCCCTTCTTGTACTCGCCATCTCCATCAATAACAACGTCAAGCTCCTGCATTAATGCCCACAGGACATGAACATGGTCATATTCAGACTCCATGATTGTATCTACATCTGCATATTTTGAAAGCATTGCCTTCAATACAAATAATTTTCCTTCTGCAATACCTTCTGCATGAGCATCAGAAATCTTTTTCTCTGTAACAGCTTGTTCATTTGCCAAACTCTGATCCTTGCTGTCATAATGAGCTTTCTTTCTAATTAATTCTCTTGCAGCATATCCAAGTTGTTCAGTTATTTTCTTAGAATAACGAACTAAATTAATAATATCCTCTTCTTCTTCACATGTTGGTGGAAAATCTCTGCTAATTTCAACACCTTTCTCTAAAAGAATGCTGGCAATTGTTTCAAGCTGGTCAAGCTTAGCAAGCTGGTCAAGCTTAGCAAGCTTGCCTTCCATCATTTCTGTTGCTTCACATATCTCATCAATTTTATCAACCTTCTTTTGAATAGATTTTGTTCCCTTCAAAAGTTCTTCCTGTTTTTTCTTTGCATCAGTTTGTAAGCGATTTGAAAGACTTGAAGTCTCTGCTCTTACGGCTTGAACAACATTACCTCCCACTTCTCTTGTCAATGAAACAGCATTCTCGCTATACTTTTTTACAGAATTAAACAAGCGATCAGTAGCACTACTGATCTCTCGACTAATTGCCTCAGTTGTGTCATTTCCACTATCTCCAATATCATGACTAAGTTGCTGCATTTCTGATAAAAGCTTAAATTCCATATTCTTAACATCTAATGCACTTCTTGACTGTTCATTATCATTCTTTTTCTCTGATTTTGCTTCAGTTCGAGGCATTTTAGGAATGACACTTTCTATCTGATCCTCAATAGACTTGTCCTTATTTTGATTTTTCTCAGAAGAATCAGCATCTTTCTTCAAAGCTCTTGCTGCTTCGATTTCATCCTTGAACAATTTACGTAGTTCTTCTGTTGCTGCATCATTTCTTGGGTTCTCACGCTTAGCACCCTTTTTTCTTTTAGGAATACTCACATCAAGTTCAACTTTATATTCATTTTTTGCATACAGCTTAGCCTTGCACTTATCAGAGATTTTCCATCCTTGCACATCGCTAGCTTTATCACTCGAAGTAACATAAGAAACAACAATATCATCCGTCTCAGGATTAATAAATACACTATCTCCTTCAAATGCTAAAAACAAATATTGTGCTGATCTTAGATTACTCATCGCCTTTTCCTCCTTAACAGGTTCTGAAGCCACATCTGTATCCATTCTGTCTTCAGAATCTGAACTAGTATCTATTTCATTAGTTTCTGTTTCTTTTGCTTTTTTTTTATTTCCAAATATTTTCATTTAACCCTCCCTATTCTATCTGTCCTTCTGTTGCAATGTTTCCATCAACAAATACCTTATATGCAACCATACCTGATCTATCCGTACCAAGTTCTATTTCAATTTCTTGTCCAGCATCTAAATTCAAATCCGATACTGGTATCTTTCCTATTAAGAAACACTTTTTAATATCTGTAGAATTTCCTTGATAAACTTCAATGTCTCGATGGTTTTTATTATCTGCTAATGCATATTTTCTAGGCTTTGAGAACGTTCCATATTTTTCGTTCTTTTCAATAAGCTTATCAAACTTAGCGCCTATACGAACGCCGATTGAATAACTAAGTTTCTGAATAATACTGATAGATGAATTATTTTTCACCTTCATACCACAGTACACTCCAGCGCCATGACCAACCATCTTGTTTATCTCCACAGTGTTGCACTCTTCTGGTTCTTTACCAAACATTTCTTCAAGCTCGCGCTTAACAATATTCAAGTTACTAGAACCACCAACAAGAAGCACCCTATCAATATCTTCTTTTTCTAATCCAGACTCCCCCGAATCAATAAGTGCATCCTCTACCGCGAAACGAATTTTTTCAATCATTCCCGTTCCTCGAATCCAACCTTCAAGTTCTTCTGTGGAAACAGATGTCGATACACGAATACCGCTGATAATATCATCAATATCTTCCTCTTCATCTTCTTCCCAATATTGATAAGCCTCTTTTATCTCAACAACCTTAGCTAGCATCTCACTTTGAAACTTCAGTCGTTGCTCCTCATCTTTGATTTCACTTATGTTAACGCCTGCCTTCTCCGTGATTTTGGTCATCAGAAGTTCATCTATAAGCTGTCCTCCGAAGTCTCGCAAGCCTTCAGTGTTAAGAACCTCAATAGTCACATTACCTTCCGGGGTTTTTGAATAAGAGAACACTGTAATATCCAATGTTCCTCCACCAAAATCAAAAACTAGAATGTTTTCACTGCGACCCATAGTACTCTGCTTCTGAAAAACACCGTAACTAATAGCCGCCGCTACAGGTTCTTCTATTAGATCAAGAACGTTTAATCCTGCTCGTTCTGCAGCCTTCTGAATTTTTAGTCTTTCTTTATTACCGTATGCATATGGGACACTAATCACTACTCCATCAATATCAGCACCGCCATTATTCTCAGAGACACGCTTTTTAATATAAGTAAAAATATCTGTTGCTACATCAACTGGCGAACTCTTAGCAGAAATTGCAGGAATAGAATACTCCCAATTATCTTCGACCAATCGTCTCTTTACTCCCGCAACTCCATTTCTTGGATCTATAGCCAAAAATTTCGATGCTGATTTTCCGACAATGCTATTACCACTATTCTGATAATAAATAACATTTGGGAAAACCTCATCTCCTGTATAAAGTGAAGGATCCATATTAGGTACCGCTTTTACAGAATTGTCTTCATTCCATCTTGTTACATAGTTCGTACTAGTACCGAAATCGATTCCTAAATATATACTCATTAATCTTTACGCCTCCAAATTTTTGCAGTCCCATCTAGAATCTTAGTTCCATCATTAAAGAAGTATGGATATCTTCTAATCTCCTCTATGGTATC
Source organism: Clostridium sp. HCP1S3_C6 (assembly GCF_052066735.1). Lineage (NCBI taxonomy): Bacteria > Bacillati > Bacillota > Clostridia > Eubacteriales > Clostridiaceae > Clostridium > Clostridium sp. HCP1S3_C6. The sequence goes on along the minus strand of NZ_JBQHRN010000035.1, from coordinate 7,014 downwards.
AAACTTAACAAATTCATCCGTTACATTATCTGTCGAATCTGGTGTGGGTTCTACATATTCGGGATTAAGGACTTCTCCAACTTTAATCTCTTTAGTAACAACACCATTAGATGCAAGAAATTGATTAACTTCTGCAATAGCGAGCTCATATACTTCACCAGCACCATTTTTAATTCTGCTATACAATGCATCAACCAACACTGTCACCACATAATTAGCTATAATTTCAGAAATAAGGTGCTTTATCTCATCTCTTATTTCAGCTACAGAAGACATCTCACTAATTTTAGGCATACGACGCTTTCTTTGTGTTCCAAAAATAGTTACTGCTTTTTCTACCGCACTCGCATAACTTTCAAGACTTGACTTCGTTTCTGCATCAAGATTTTTATTATTGTCAATTAATGCATCTATATTATCTACTAGTGTAATGAGGCTTTCCTCAAAGTCATTGAGTATTTGAGTTACGTCATCTAAACCATTACACTTTTCAAAAGGAGTTTCCTTTGCATTCTTAATTACAAATATTGTTGCCTCTGTACTTGAATGCTCCTCATCATTACCTTTCTTTTCAGATACCCATTCAATTCCGACCATTTTAAGTTTCCCTTGGAAGAAGCCTCTAACTTCTTCTAAGAGAGTTTTAGATTCTTCATGGATATATTCTTTGTTATCATCCAAAATATACTCTCTGTCCACTTTAATACCTCCTAAAGCATGCTCTGTCTATCAATTGACATATTTCCCTTATCTACTAAGGTACCATCTTTTTTCACCAAACTTACATCAGTTCGTAATTCATACTGCTTTGTTATCTCAAAACGTACAATTACATCAACATCATCCATCTTCATGTAAGGCAGTCCGGTCATAATCAGCTCATCCAGGAACTCAACACCATTATCATATGTTTTCTGTGCTTCTTGAGCTTCTGCGCTTCTTGAAAGCACCTTAATGTTTAACTGGCTTTGCCCATCCTCAATTAACGAATACTTTTTTTCTGCTGAAGCAGGTAAAGTAGTTCCTGCAGGAATAATACAACTGTAATGCCATTTTTCTAGTGCAACACCAAAGTCTTCATATGTCACATCAAAAACCTGAGGCTTCATCTTTATTAAGAAGTTATCCCCATACATCACATTTGCAATAATCGCAGCTCCCTCAGCAATCAATGTTGCTGCATTTTTATCTGCGGATGGTTTTCTACCAAAATAGTGTTCTACCTGCTCATAAATACAAGGAATAAGCGATGTTCCTCCAGCAAGAATAATATTATCAACATCATCCTTATACATTTCAGCTTTACTTAAAGCATTGTTCATTTCAGCAATAGTCTGCGTAATGATTGGCTTTATCAACATTTCAAACTCAACTCTTGTCATATCTAAGAAAACTGATTTTTGTTCGTGCTCATTGACATATATATCAATAAGAGTCAGCGTAGTTGTCTCGCTCATGCTAAGCTCAATTTTACAATTTTCAGCAGCCCAATATATCGTCTTTAAGTTATAAGCGTACTGTTCCGCATTTAAGCCAGATTCTTCTTCAGAATACATTACTAGATCATATGTATCTTCTAAATAATCATAAATATACTCTTCAACTCTTCTAGTTAAATCCTCACCACCAAGTTTTGAATTTCCAGAAGTTGCACATATTTCAAAGTTCCCTTCACTGTCCGACCTGATAATAGAAACATCAAATGTTCCACCTCCAAAATCGTAGATAAATGTTGAGGCATCATCCTTGGCTTCAATATTATAGGCAATTGCTGCAGCTGTAGGTTCCTTTTCTATATGAATTTCCTTAAAGCCAGCATCTAATCCCGCCTTTTTGGTATTCTCAATTTCAACAAGATTAAATGTTGCAGGAACAGTAATAACAGCCTTATTAACCTTTTGCTTTAATGTCTTCTCTGCTTCTCTCTTCAAATAACTCAGAAATAGAGCAGATGCTTCTGTTCCGCTAATCTCTAATTCATCATATTCAGACTCTGAGTTTCTTGTGCCCTTAAATTCTTTTAATGTATAAGCCCTTACACCAACGAAACTGCTTTTTAATCTTGCAAGTCTATTATCTGATGAAACTAGCACACCGTTCTGATCCTTGTACTTTACTGCGATTGAAAGAATTTTATTATCGTTGTTAGCATTATTAAACGACTCAGAAAATTCTTTAAAGAAATCATCTGGCAGTAAAGAAGTATCTGATGACTCATATATTATAATATCCTTAAATTTTTCCAACTGAGCTAAAGCTTTTTCAGCAGTATACTTTGTATTCACATCAGTAGTTCTGAACTCCAATTCCTGCTCGACAGTAATAGGAAGAACCGCCCTCTCATTTTCTTTAAGTGTTTCCATTATATCTGGGCAATCAATAAACACATTAGTATCAAAGATATAGTATGTTATAGTTGATTTATCTTCCATTCCTAGCTTAGGAAGACGTACCCTAAACTTCTCCGAATCAGTACGTAATCTCTTTTTAAATAAGCTGATACTCGCACCTGGTACCATACCCTTTGCATACGATTTAGCCTTATGTCCAAAAAAGATGTTGTCACTATCTTTATAGAAAATATGTGAAGGAATAAGTATATTTCCTGCAACCTTTACATAATTGACTGCACCGTTTTTATCAATATATGAAATAACAGAGTTTGTTGTTCCTAAGTCAATTCCAATTTCGCGACCATCGTCAGCTTCTTCTTCGTTATCATCTTCACTATGATTCTCAGACTCATCCTCATCGCCTACATTGACATAGGATTCATTATCATTAACTATAGGCTCTTCAGATGATTCACTGCTTTCATCTTCTCTTTCATCTTCTTCAGCATTTTCACTCTTGTCCTCTTCTTCTTCTTCTTCGACAAAATCGAAAAAGTCTTCGTCTTCCTCATCAAAACTGTTGCTGTTGCTAAAAAAAATTCTGTTCTTTTTCTTTTCAAATTCTTCGCTCATTCTTTTTTCTCCTTCCCTTCATATCTATTCTATGCACATCCATATTTGTATAATATTTGCATATTTGTATAGTTTTTTGTATGGTTATGGTTTAAGCGTACTAACAAATAAATAAAAACGGGTAGACTAATCTCGTAAAATAATGATATAGTAATCCCATATCTCAATCTCATGGTACAAAAACAACATGCAGACTTGGTTTCTCCATCGACCCTGTTATTGTGAATTCATATTCTAAGTTGATAACAGTCAACTGCTAAGGTATTCTTTCAAAAGCAATCCTTAGCGATGCTTTAAGTTGATACTCGCAAAAAATGTATCACAAATATATTATTATACTTTTCAGCTATTGTCAATAATCAGTATAATTGAACACATAAATTATACACCCTATATAAGCAAAAAGCAACTTATAGTGGATTGGTTCAGACCTGAAAGGTAAATTTTTTTATCTGACCATTTTTTCTGTAAATTTAGCTTTTTTATATTAATCCACATTTCTGCTTTTTTATATGAATTTATCCACAATTATATAGTTTAAATTACCAATTTTTATTTTTGAGGATTATTTAGTTAAATTTACTCTTGCCAGACATCACTTCCTTTGGTATAGTTAAGTTAGTTGTATGCTGCGGTATGCATATCAATTATTGATATATCTTCTGTTGTTAGTTGTTTGGAAATGCTAGCTAACAAATCAGAGGATACATTTTTTTGTTTCTTTTTTATTTCATTTTTATTTTATTTAAGAAAAAATATTCATAAAGTTGCTTTATAAAATCGGCTATCTGTTCCATCAAATAATGACATTTTTGAGCATTAGCATGGCTCTTCCGTAAAAATCCGTATTCATATATTTTAAATGTACATTTATCAATGCTTTTACAAATATTATTTCCGTTAATACAAATATTTGCGGAAGAACCAAATTTATTTTACCACTAACAGTTTTTGCCGTTCTAATAGCGTTCTTCACGCTAAAAAAACATTGCTTTTTCAACTCCCTCCATTCTATAGTCTCGTCGATGATGCCGTATAGGTCTTTTCCATCTACTTTCTCTTCGAAAACAACAACTACAACTCTTCTGAATGGGCCTTTTTTGTAGAAAACCAATTCGAATGCTGTCAAACCATTTATAACTGTGATATTGTCAATGCTTCATTTAACATTATTATTCATGTTTATTCCTCCTTAAATAAAAAACAGCTGGCTGTACTTTAGACATTTAAAGCTACTTTTAGCTACCAGTTGAAAAGTCAAAACGAATGTGCTAAAATTTTAATGCGCTATTTTTAGTACACCCATTTTGACTAATGGGGCTAGCATGTCATCTTCTTCGATATTGCTATCTTTTTTAGATGACATACTAGCAGGTCTATTTTTTGGTTGTTGGGTTTCACCTTACACCATTTCTGGTGTTAAGCCTCGGAAAAACTCAACGACTTTTTTAAATTCATCAGAAGTCACAATATTCACCTCCTTTGCATATTAAACAACTGCTAATGCTTATTTATATAATCTATTCTTAGCATCACCTCCTTACGTGCTATACCACGAACTGCTTTTGAGATTTCTCCAAGTGCATTCAAGGCTCTTTTCCTGCCTATCTTTTTAACAGCATAAGTATCAGCCTCGAGCTCAATTGACAAAACCTCCCCTTTAATAATTTTCAACTGTCTTTCGATAGGATAAGTGAAATCAGCGATATGTCTACAATACAAATGTCCTAACTCATGAGCTATAGTAAACTCTTGAGCATCTTTGGACATCTTAAGAAATTTCCTGCCAACAATAATACTTGGTGATCCGAGATTAATTGTAAAAGCTATACCATATGGATACCCAAGTAGCAACATACTATAAGGGTTATAATAAATGTTGACACCATCAATAGTGTCTAACTTATTATTTCCTTCACCAGTAATGTTTTTTAAAACATTACTGATAGCTACAAAATGGTTGCATCCTTTTAATGACATTATGGATTTATAACAATAATACAGGCTAATGGCTGTAATAATTTTTTCTTCATTGATAACACCTCCATGGAGCTGACAGCACGTTGGCTTTATCGTCAATACTCCTTGTACAAATACCCTTAAAATGCTAAAATAAAACAGTAGATATACTTAAGGGTATATAAAGTACATCTACTGTTAGAAACACAGGCATACTATTTAAGTACGCCCATGTTTCTTAGTGGTTTTTCTATGTCTTCTACTGATGGTGCTGCATCAGTTCTCTTAGAAGGCATAGATTTTTTATTTTTCATCTTCTAGTACACCTACTAAATTCATCTCAAAATACAAGCAAAAAAGTAATTGCTTATATATGAACTAAATTAAGCAAGTTGTTTTAACTTATAAAAGTTCGAGGTCTCCTACATGCAGAAGGGTGGGGCTTCGAACTTTTTTAAGTCCACAAGATATAAAAGTAGCCACCCCCCCCGAAAATATATATAAAAATTTACCTATATATTGCGACAAAATGTTACAGATTTATATATATTGTCATATGAGGAGGAATAAAGAATGGCGATAAAACTTGTTGTTAAAGAAATTGAAAAACTTAGCCAAGATGAAGGCTTGACAGATCAAGAAATTGCAGATAAATTAGGCTGTTCACGAGCAACAGTAAACAGGACAAGAATAAAATATAATATACCTACGGCTAATTTTGAAAATCGAGCAGATAAAGAATATGCATGTCTTACCTGCGGTAAGAAAGTATATATAAAAAGATGCGAAGTTATGAAATTGCAATGTCCAGAGTGTGAAAAGAAAACAAAAAATAAAAATAATCAGGAGAAATAGAACGATGAATTTTGGAAAAGCATTAGAAAAATTAAAAGAAGGAAAGAAAGTACAAAGACAAGGCTGGAATGGAAAAGGAATGTTTATATATTATGTACCAAATGGAGAATATAAACCATGCACAGTAATAGCAGAACAATTGGTTAATGAGAATGGATTGGTTGAGTATGGTGCATATATTGCAATTAAAACAGTACAAGGGAATGTAGTTCCATGGTTAGCTAGCCAAGCTGATATGTTAACAGAAGATTGGGAGGTAATTAAATAATGCAAGAATTTATACAGAAAAGTAAAGATATAGTATTGGGACATTTAAATATGACAGATAGAAGTCCTGATGAGGTATATGTAGTTTGGAGCTGTAAAACATTACAAAATAAAAAAGCAATTCTTAGCACTGATTTAGTTAATGGTATTCTTTTTGAAATTACTTATAATGGTGATAAAGATGAAACTTATGTAGATGTATATAAGAAAGAAAAAAATTATGTAGTTAAATAGTTTTTATAAGGAGAATTATGCAATGGCTAAATATATTAAAAGACAAATTGAAATTGAAGCAGTTAGATTTTCTGTTGATGAAATTTTACCTGATTGGTTTTTAGATAAAATGATAGACAATACAATTATAACTCATGAAAATGGAACTTGTGATGTGTATACATTAGATGGAAATAAAAAAGTTAATAAAGTTGATTATATTATTTTAGATACTGATGGACATTTATCTGTTTGTAAAAAAAATAAATTTGAAAAAGAATATGTAAGAAATGAAGAAGAACATCTTCTACAAAATATAGATTATAAAGCACCAACTGAACATGCAATACCTATAATGCTTGGTGAAATTAGATATTTAGAAACAATACAAAAAGAAAATAAATTAAATGATGTATTTTCAGCTGACACAATAGGACCTGGTGGGGCAAATCATGTTTATGGAATAGATACACATAATAATGAAGATATAAAAACATCTCAACTTATTTTCATGCAGAAAGGACCAAGAAATGAAAAAGGTTCTGCTGATGGTGCAATAAATGAAGATTTATTGGAAATAGTAAGAGATAGATTAAAATCTTTTCAAAATGGCAAGTATGCTTGTGAATATAATGAAAAAGCATTTGGATTGTCAACACTTTTTTATACAGTTATTATTCGGTCATATTAGAAATTCTATATTCTACTGGTGTCATATAACCTAAAGCACTATGTATGCGTTTGTTGTTATACC
>NZ_JBQHRN010000034.1:0-25522 GCF_052066735.1 Clostridium sp. HCP1S3_C6 | reverse complement strand
ACTGTGGAGTATCATATCAAATGCAAGTAGTTTTTATAACAAAAGCAGATACATTGAAACAGTAAAATTCTTAAAATGTTTATATTTGATTACATTTTAAGTAGCAGAGATGTTTTTGCTTAATATATTTTTATGTATAATACCATTAATTATTTATGTATTTTATATAAGAAGTTATATGTTTAAAATAAAAGAGATGGCTGTAATAGGTATTTTTGCTGCCCTTAGTTATATTTTGTCATTAATAAATGTAATTCATTATCCACAAGGTGGAAGTACTATTTTTCATGTTATGGCTGGAGTTATATTTTTTAGTGAGTTAGCACCAGAAGGAGTCTCTTCTCTTATATATTCTCTTGTGTATAATTTTTCAGGAACTGGAGTTGAGGGAATAATATCTGCAATAGTTATGGGAATATTTCCAATAGAAAGGATAAAAAATAATAGAAAATAAGGTGATTTTGTGAAATCTTTTTGGAAGGTAGAAATTAATAATAAAATAATAAACAATAATAGTAATAAACTAGCGGTACTTTTGCCGGGAATAAATTATTCAACAGATAGACCTCTTATAGATTATTCAAAAAGACTTGCTCTTGAAATGAAATATGATTGCTTAGCTATAGACTATGGATTTCAAATAGCTAGAAAGGAATTTGATAAAGATAAGGAAGTTAACGTAATAATAAAAGAAAGTATTAAAATTTTAAATGAAGCAATAGAAAATACAAGCAAAAAATATGAAGAAATACTTCTTATAGGGAAAAGCATTGGAACTGTTGTTCAAATACATATACAAAAAGAAGTTTGCAAAAATATAAAGGTTAAAAATATTTACTTAACACCTATTGAAAATACTTTTGAATTAGGCCTTAGTGAGGAATCCTTAGTTATTACAGGTAATAATGACACTTGGATAAGTAAAGAAACAGTTGAAAAAATTAAAAATATTAATAATATTAAGACTTTAATAATACAAAATGCAAATCATTCATTGAATATTGATGGAGATATTTTGAAAACTATAGAAGCTTTGAATGTTATTATTAATGAGGAAAAACAATATATTTTGAATTTTAACTAAAAAATGTATTTATTAGAATTAAAATTAGGATTATAATAATTTCATGCATAATATTAAGAAGGGAGAGTTTTTATTTTGAGTAATAAAGGAGAAGGAAAAAGTTCAGCAATTGGTTTTATAACAGATTGGGTAGTTCCAATAGTAATTGCAATAGTTTTAGCGCTGCTTATTAGACAATTTGTATTTTTTAAAGTAAAAATACCATCTACATCAATGGTACCAACATTAAATGTAGGAGATCAATTAATTGCAACAAGAGTTTACAATTTAGATAATTTAAAACGAGGAGATATTATAGTATTTAATTTTACTCCTGAAGACAAGCTTTATATAAAAAGGCTTATTGGACTTCCAGGAGATCATATTGAAATAAAAAATAATGTTGATGTTTATGTGAATGGAGAAAAACTTGAAGATAGTTATGTGAAAAATCCAGATCCATACAATGAAAATGCACCTGTTCTTACGTATGATGTACCAGATGGAAAGTACTTTTTCCTAGGTGATAATAGAGCTGTTTCTTTTGATTCTAGAAGATGGGATTCAAAATATGGAATAACATATATTGATGGATCTGAAATAAAAGGTAAGGCTCAAATAAAGGTATATCCATTTAGTGAATTTGGTTCAATTAAGTAAGTTTAAGCTGTCTTTTAAATTTTAAAAGGCAGTTTTTTTGAGATTAGTAATATTACAGTTATTGATCTTGCTATGAAATATGGGTATAATTCTCCAGATAGTTTTTCTAAAGTTTTTTCAAGATTTCATAGAATTTTACCTTTTATTGTGAAATATAGATTCCAATTAAGAAAAATAATTAATAATTAAGTGGCTTTTGCACTGCGTTTAAAGCCAGCACCAAAGGTGCAATTAAGAATTATTTTGTTTAGGTCTAGAGCATTGACGTAATTAAATTATTATATAAGTTTATGTGCAAGCTATGCAAGGTGGGGCTTGTCCGCCCCACCACAAATACAATTAAAATTTTTTGGGAGGCAAGGAGCAAAAATATCCTTGATTCTTAATCCTTAATTTAGCAAATTTATAAGTGATAAAGAACAAGAAAGTGAAATGAAGTAAAGAAGCCAGTTTACACTTAAAACAAGGGAGGAAAATTTAAGTGAAAGAAGTTAAAGCTGTAATATTTGATATGGATGGTGTACTTTTTGATACAGAAAGAATTTATTTAGAAGAATGGATAGAAATATTCAATGAATATGGTTATAAAATGACAAAAGAAATATATTTACCTTTAATGGGCAGAGGTAGAAAGGTTATTAAAGAAATATTTAAAAAAGAATTTGGCCAAGATATTCCTATAGAAGAAATGTATATAAAAAAGGATAAAATGCTTTTTGATGCTGTAGATGAGGGAATTCCCCTTAAAGAAGGTGCTGTTGAAATTATTGATTTTTTAAAGGAAAATGGATTTAAAATAGCCCTTGCTACTTCTGCTAAAAAAGAAAGAGAAGAAAAACAAATAAAAAGTTCTGTTCTTTGTGATAAATTTAATGCTATTGTTTGTGGTGATGATGTTTTAAATTCTAAGCCAGATCCAGAAATATTTAAAAAAGCTGCAGATAAATTAAGAGTGAAATATGAAAATTGTATTGTTATAGAAGATTCAAAAGCTGGAATAATAGCTGCAAATAAAGCTGGAATGATAGGATTTCATGTAGAAGATTTGCTACCTTGCGATGAGGAAATAAGAAAATACTGCTACCAATATTTTTCATCTCTTAATGAAATAATAGGTTTTATAAAACAAAATTGTTTGTAAAAATTAATATATTTTATATTTGATATGGTTTATAAACAAAATAGTAAGTAAATATACAAATGTATCTGTTTTAAATTGGTATAATAATTTTTGTAATGAGAATTTACATGATAAAAAATGTAGAATCTTGTTGTTAGTAAAATAATAGTAAAAAATCAAATAATCAATTTTGAGTTTAAGACCAAATAAAAATTTAAATTTTAAGGTGGGATAAAATTAATGGTAGAAAGTAACTTAAAAGAAATTTTAAAGAAAAGATTTAACAAGACAATTAGCGAAGCTACAAACGAAGAAGTATACCTTGCTTTATTAGAATTAACTAAAAATTCTATAAAAACAAAGGGAACTAATAAAGGAAAGAGAAAATTATACTATATTTCTGCAGAATTCTTAATTGGTAAATTATTATCAAACAACTTAATAAACTTAGGTCTTTATGACGAAGTTAAAAAAGTTTTAGCTAACAATGGTAAAGCTTTAACTGATATTGAAGAAGTTGAACTTGAACCTTCATTAGGTAATGGTGGTCTTGGAAGACTAGCTGCTTGCTTTATTGATTCTATTGCTACTTTAGGATTAAATGGTGATGGTGTAGGACTTAATTATCATTTTGGATTATTCCAACAAGTATTTGAAGACAGAAAACAAAAGGCTGTTAAAAATCCATGGATTACAAGTGAAAGCTGGCTTAACAAATCTGATATAAGCTTTGAAGTACCATTTGGAGGATTTACATTAAAATCTACATTATATGATATTGATGTAACAGGATACAATCAATCTTCAAATAAATTAAGATTATTTGATATCGATACATTAAATGAATCATTAGTTAAAGAAGGAATAAACTTTGATAAAAATGACATTAAAGAAAACTTAACTTTATTCTTATATCCAGATGATAGTGATGAAGCTGGAAACTTACTTAGAATTTATCAACAATACTTCATGGTAAGTAATGCTGCTCAATTAATCATATTAGAAGCAGAAGAAAATGGATATGACTTACACAAATTACATGAACATGTATGCGTTCAAATAAATGATACACATCCATCAATGGTTATTCCAGAACTTATAAGATTACTTGGACAAAAAGGAATAGGAATGGATGAAGCTATAGAAATAGTTTCTAAGACTTGTGCTTATACAAACCATACAATACTTGCAGAAGCTCTTGAAAAATGGCCAATAGCTTACCTTGAAAAGGTTGTTCCACAATTAATGCCTATAATAACTGAACTTGCTAATAGAGTAAAAGCTAAATACAATGATCCAAGAGTTCAAATTATAGATGATCAAAATAGAGTTCACATGGCTCACATGGATATACATTATGGATATAGCGTAAATGGTGTTGCTTACCTTCACACTGAAATATTAAAGAATGAAGAATTAAAACCATTCTATGACATATATCCAGAAAAGTTCAATAATAAGACAAATGGTATAACATTCAGAAGATGGTTATTACATTGTAATAGCGAATTAGCTGATTATATTACAGAACTTATTGGTGATGGATATAAGACTAATGCTGAAGAACTTGAAAAACTTTCAAAATATGTAGATGATAAGAATGTTCTTGCAAAACTTGATGAAATTAAAAAGAATAATAAAATAGCTCTTAAGAAGTACTTAAAAGAAACTCAAAACTTAGATTTAAATGAAAATTCTATATTTGATATTCAAATTAAGAGACTTCACGAATACAAGAGACAACAAATGAATGTTTTATACATCATTAATAAATATTTAGAAATTAAAGCAGGTAAGAAACCTTCTACTCCAATTACAGTAATATTTGGGGCAAAAGCTGCACCAGCTTATATAATTGCACAAGATATAATTCATGCAATACTTTGCTTACAAGAAATTATAAACAATGATCCAGAAGTTAATAAGTACTTAAATGTATTTATGGTAGAAAACTACAATGTTACAAAGGCTTCTAAATTAATACCAGCTTGTGATATTTCTGAACAAATTTCACTTGCATCTAAAGAAGCATCTGGTACAGGTAACATGAAGTTCATGTTAAACGGTGCATTAACTCTTGGAACAGAAGATGGAGCTAATGTTGAAATTCATCAATTAGTTGGAGATGAAAATATCTACATCTTTGGTGAATCTTCAGAAACTGTTATTGAACATTATAAGAAAGCAGATTATGTATCTAAAGATTTCTACGAAAAGCCAAACATTAAACCACTTGTTGATTTCTTAGTAAGTGATCAGATGCTTAAGGTTGGAGATAAAGTAAATCTTGAAAGATTACATCATGAATTAATATCTAAAGACTGGTTCATGACATTACTTGATCTTGAAGATTATATAAGAGTTAGAGATATAGCTTTAGAAGATTATAAGGATAGAGAAGCTTGGAACAAGAAAGTTTTAGTTAACATCAGTAAAGCTGGATTCTTCTCTTCAGATAGAACTATAAAGCAATACAACGATGATATTTGGCATCTATAATAAATAGAAATATTTATTATTACCATACTGCAGAATGTGTATTTGTGCACATTCTGCTTTTTGGTTTAATAAAATTGTTTTACTATTTGAAAAATTATAAATATTCGTAACAATTAACATAATCATTAATGGGGTGATAGGATGAAAAAAAATATATTAATAGTTTTACTATCATCATTATTCTTATTAATATGTGGTTGTGAAGCAAAAGAGGATTATGTAGAAAATACAGAAATTGAAGAAACTACTTGTACAGTCAGTGTAAAAGAAGAAACAATTAATGATAGTTCTCCGCTAGATGCACCACCTAAAATTGATAAACATAAAACAGATGAAGACAAAACAAATAATGATTTTAATACAAATAATGATGCTAATATAAATAATAATGTTAATACAGAGAAAAAGACTATTGTAATTGATCCTGGACATGGCGGTCCATCTAATCTTGAAAAGGAACAACAATCTCCTGATTCAAATATAATGAAAATAAAAGATGGTGGTGGATGCCAAGGGGTTGTAACTGGTGTCCGTGAAGCTGTAGTAACTCTTCAAGTTTCAATGAAATTAAAACCTCTACTAGAGGCTAAAGGATTTAATGTTATAATGACAAGAGTTGATGATAGTAAAAGCATGGGAAACATAGAAAGAGCAGAGATTGGAAATAATAACAATGCTAATTTAGTTATTAGAATACATTGTGATTCTGCAGATAGTTCAAGTGCTAATGGAGCTACAATGCTTGTACCAGGAAAAGTAGGTTATGCAAATAATATTAGTGATATAAGTGCAGAATATGGTAAGAAAATTTTAAATACCCTTACATCAACTGTGGGAATGAAAAACAGAGGCATAACTGTAAGTCAAGATATGACTGGATTTAATTGGTCTAAGGTGCCAGTTGTTTTAATTGAAATGGGATTTATGTCTAATGCAAATGAAGATAGATTACTTACAAGTGATTCATATCAAAATAAATTAGCACAAGGATTGTGCGATGGTATATCGGGTGTTTTTAATAATTAATATAGCTTTTATTTTACTATAAAAAATGTTATTATATAAAGTATAGTGAAATTTTGTTAATAGTAAATTTTATAATTTAAGTTTGTTTTCAATGGGAGGAAAATCATAAATATGAGAAGTAAAAAGACTAAAACTAAAATTAGTCCAGCATTGTTAGCAGGTATATTAACTTTTGCAATTGTACTTGTTATTTATATAGGGACATCAATATATTTCACAAAGCATTTTTACTTTGGAACTGTTATTAATGGAATTAATGCTACTGGAAAAACAGTTAATGAAGTAGAAACAGAGGTTGCAAAACAAACTGAAAATTATACTTTAGAACTTAAAGAACGTGATGATAAAACAGAAACTATTTCATCAGATCAAATAGATCTTAAGTATGTTTCAGATGGCAAAATAAGTGAAATAAAAAATAAGCAAAAGGCTTTTTTATGGATTGTATCTGTATTTAGCAGCAAAAATAGTGATTTAGAGGTTAATGTTTCTTATAATCAAGACAAATTATCACAAACCATTGATAGTTTATCTTGTTTAGACGAAAAAAATGTTACCAATCCACAAAATGCAAAAGTAGAATATGATGGATCTAATTTTGTTATTAAAGATGAGGTTATGGGAAATAAGATTATAAAAGATAATTTGGTGTCTGCTGTGAAGGATAAGGTTGAAAAAGGTGTACAAACCTTAGAACTTGATAGTGAAAATTGCTATGAAAATCCTGTATATAACAAGGATTCTCAAGAAGTTAAAAATGCATTAGATACTATGAATTCTTATGCAAGTGCTAATGTAACATATCAAATAGGAGATAGTACAGAAACAGTCACAGGCACTTCAATAAGTAAGTGGCTTTATACTGATGATAATATGAATGTTCAAATTAATAATGATTTAGTTTCAAGTTATGTAACATCTCTTGCCAAAAAGTATAATACTTATTATGCAACAAGAAGTTTTAATACTTCTGTAGGTAAAACAGTTAAAGTTGAAGGTGGAGATTATGGTTGGATAATAGACAAATCTTCAGAAACTAGTAAGCTTATAGATAATATTAAATCATCAGAAACTGTAACAAGAGAACCTGAATATTCACAAAAAGCTGCTCAACATGGAGCAAATGACATAGGAAACACATATGTTGAAGTAAATTTAACAAGACAACATTTATGGGTATATGTAAATGGTTCAGTAACAGTTGAAACTGATTTTGTATCAGGAAATGTAAGTACAGGTACAATTACACCAGCAGGTACTTATATGCTTAAATATAAAGAAAGGGACACGACTCTTGTAGGAGCAAATAATGAATATGCTTCTCCTGTTAAGTATTGGATGCCATTTAATGGAGGAATTGGTTTCCATGATGCTAATTGGCGAGATACATTTGGTGGAACTATATATATGTATAATGGATCACATGGATGTGTTAACTTACCAGTAGACAAGGCAGCAGAAGTTTTTGATTCTGTTAAGGCAGGAATGCCTGTTGTATGTTATGAAGAATAAAAATATTTTTTAAAACACTGCATTTGGCAGTGTTTTTTTTGTATATTTTTTTGCATTATTTGAAATAATAAATTTGTATTTATAAATTAAAGGAATGAAATCTATGGCTTATATAAATTTTAAAGAAGAAAGATATAAAACAGAACTTTTACTTTCAAAACGAAAAAAATACAATTTGAATCTATATAAAAAATTAAAGGAAAACAATAAAAAAGTAGATGATATATATAATAAAAAATATGGCTACAATATTATTTCAAACAAAACTATAAATACTTCTGATACTTTAGATGAAGTAGAATTTACAGAAATCAGAGATCAAAATTATTTTTGTACTCATTTCATTAAATGTAAGATTTGCAATATTAAATTTATTAATTGTAAGTTTATTGGTTGTATATTTGAAAATTGTAATTTTGCTGGTGGAGGAGTTATATTTGAAAATTGTATATTTATGGAGGAAACTTTAAGAAAAAAACCATCTCTTAATATTAAAGAAAATTTATCATGCACATTTTTAAATTCAAATATATATGCAAGATTTTCTAACAGTATAATTTCCTATTGTATATTTGAAAATGTAAATTTTAAAGATACATCTTTTGAAGTTTCAGATTTGTCTCATGTAATTATGAAAAGTATTAATTTTAATAAAGTTGAAATTTCTGATTGTAATTTAAGGTCTATAAAAATTTTATATCCATACATGAAGGATTTTAAATTTAACAATAAATATAAATCAACATTAGATGATAAGAGTTTTTTTGATAAGCTTATTATAAGGCATAAGACAAGATCGGAATATGAAGGAATATATTCAATTTATGAAGATATAGCTAATGAATTTAATAATAACAATTTAAAAAATAATTTTGGTGAATATTATTATTGGTGTAAAAAGACTCAAAGAAAAGTATTAAAACCATTTCCTAAAGTCTCCTCGTATATTTATTGGATTACAAGTGGTTATGGTGAAAGAATATTAACGCCGCTAGTTACATCTATAATTATAATGATAATATTTGCTTTTATATATATGATTTTTGGAGTTGATTTTGATGGAGAAATAGTAAAATATATTACAGGTCAAGGCTTACCTGGATCAATTACGGAATTTATTGCACAATATTCAGAAGCATTAAATTTAAGTATATCAATTTTTGTGGGATTAGGAACAAGTAATTCTTTTCCTACATATTCAAGTAATATATTTTTTGATGTGGAAATGATAGTAGGTGTAATAATGCTTGGAATTGGTATTGGCACAATAACAAGAAAACTCATAAGATAATTAAAAATTATTAATATTTTTTGTTAATTATAATAAAATAAATAAGCAAATACCAAAAAATATAATAAATCGTAAAAAAAATATCATATTTTTTAGCATTTACTTATTGCAATATATACCATAAAAGGTGTATAATTCTCTTAAGGAAATTTAAGATTAATGTATAGCTAGGAGATGTTACTTATGGAAAATAATACAATCAATTGGGACGAACTTGGTTTCAATTACATAAAAACTGATTATCGTTATAGATGTTGGTTTAAAGACGGTAAATGGGGTGAAGGTGAACTTTGCGAAGATAATAATATTGTTATTAGTGAAGCTTCTACAGCACTACATTATGGTCAAGAATGTTTTGAAGGACTTAAAGCTTATAGAAGAAAAGATGGTGGAATTCAATTATTTAGACCAGATAGAAATGCTAAGAGATTAAATCAATCTTGCAGAAAATTATTAATGCCTGAATTCCCAGAAGAAAGATTCCTTGAAGCTTGTAAGAAAGTTGTTCTTGCAAATGAAAAATATTTACCTCCATATGGAACAGGCGGTTCTTTATATTTAAGACCATATTTAATTGGAACTGGAGATAATATAGGTGTTGGACCTGCACCAGAATATTTATTTAGTATTTTCGTAGTACCAGTTGGTGCATATTTTAAGGGTGGAATGTCACCAGTAAACTTTAAAATTGCTGATTGTGATAGAGCAGCTCCTCTTGGAACTGGTAAACAAAAAGTTGGAGGAAATTACGCTGCATCAATTTTAGCACATGAACAAGCTAAGAAAGAAGGATATGCTGATTGCGTTTACTTAGATCCAACAACTCATACAAAGATTGAAGAAGTTGGTTCTGCTAATTTCTTTGGTATTACAAAGGATAATAAGTTCGTAACTCCATTATCTCAATCAATTTTACCAAGTGTAACAAAATATTCTCTTTTAGAACTTGCTAGAGACTATCTTCACATGGAAGTTATTGAAGGAGATGTATTTATAGATAATCTTGATATATTTGCAGAAGCAGGTGCTTGTGGTACTGCAGCTGTTATTTCACCAATTGGTGGTATTCAATACAAAGGAAAACTTCATGTATTCTATAGTGAAACTGAAGTTGGACCTGTAACAAAGAAACTTTATGATTTATTAACAGGAATTCAATTAGGTGATATTGAAGGACCTGAAGGATGGATATATAGAGTAAAATAGTTAATAAAAAACTTTGACTTGAAAATGGACAAGTCAAAGTTTTTTATTTTGCAATTTTTTTGTATTTTTTTTGAACATACATAAGATTATCACAATCTGATAGTATAGTATTAATATTTGCATCAGAAAGGGAGCAAGTTGTTATTCCGTAACTAAAATTAATTGAATATGGTTTCATCTTTGTTAAATTAAATTGGCATACTTCTGATAATAGTTTATTAACTAATTTTTGTGATAATATTTTATTTGCAGATGATATTATTATAAATTCGTCTCCGCCATATCTAAAAACACAATTAGCAGGAAAAATTTTAACTAAAAGCTTTGCAAAATGTTTTAGAGCTTTATCTCCTTCTTTATGACCAAAAGTATCATTTATAGATTTAAAATCATCTAAATCTATGTTAATTACAGAAAGACTATTAGTATTTTTTTGTGATTCACTTAACCTTTTTATACTTTGTATACATTTTTCAAAAGCAAATCTATTTTGTACTTTTGTAAGGGGATCATGTGTCATTTCATAATCTAATAACATTAAGTAACATATAGTTAAAGAAACACTTATTATTGTTAATGAAATAAGATTATTTGGATACACCACTTTAAATACACTACAAAATATCATTGTAATGGATAATAATAAAAAATGATAATAGTAATTTTTATTTAATAAAATCTTTGACTCTTTTAAGGACAAATTTAAAAATCTTCTTATACTCATACTATGTTCTCTGGCCATAAATGAGAATATAAATTGAAGCCATAAAAAAGAAAAAAATATGATTAATAAATTTTTGAATATGATTATAATAGAAGAAAATGTATTACTAATTGATGTATTAGAGTACAAATCAATTAATATGAACACTGCATAAAGCAATATAAGTTTATAAAATAAAATATTCGTATAATTATGTTTATTTAATTTTATTTTGCCATGTATAAAAATTGAAACAAGTAATACTAAAATTCCACAAGTTGCTTGAAAACTATAATATATATTCATGAAATTTACCTCACTTTTTATCACAAGGATTTATTATATATAAAATTATCGTTATTTTTTCAAAATAATGAAATATGTAACAAAAAAGAAAAGGTTTACATAGAGAATTCTTCTATTAATTTACTGTGAATATATTGTTAATATTAAGGTGGATATTTTTATAAAGTAGTAAAAATAAAAGGTAATATTTACACAAAATAATATTACCTTTTTATATTACATGCTTATAAGAAAACATCTATTATAATGCTAATTATTATGTTTTTTATAATATATAATAGATGAAAAAATAATCAATAAGCAGAATATAGAGTAGTATATAATTAAGTTATTTGTGAAACTCCCAAAAACCACCAATAGTGAACCTATAATTGCAAGGAATGGAAATAGAAAACCTTTTATTCTATTAGGATTTTTGCTGTTAATAGATAACTTAATTATATTTATATATACATATATATAGGCTATGTAATTAAAACTAATTGATATTTCTGATATATCTGAATTTCCTAAAAGGTTATATTTTTGAGATAAATAATTAATAAAAATCCATAGTAAGGATAATGCAAATGTAAATATTGCTGAATTTATAGATATTCCTAAATTATTATTTATTTTCTTGAATTTATTAGAAAAAGGAAACATATTTCTTTGTGCTAGTGCATTAGGCAATCTTAAAAATCCTATTATTATTCCATTTATAGTTCCTAAAATTGAGATTATTATAAAAGTTAATATTATCTTCTCACCAAAATTTCCAAGAAGTTTATTAGCAGCATAAGCTACATGAGAATCTCCAAGCATCATTACTTTTTCAGGACCAATATAAATACTTATTCCAACAAAATATAATACATACAATGTTAAAATAATAATTGGAGATATTACTAGTGCAATTGGTAAATTTTTTTTTGGGTTTCTTATTTCATGGCTTATAGTTGTGGCGATAATCCAACCATCAAATGAGAAAGCAATAGGTGCAATTGCTGCTATTATGTTTAATGTAGAGATTTCTTTAATAGGTGTTAGTGTAATATCAGAAGGATTTCCCCATATTAATCCACAAATTGCTATTACAATCAAGGAAATTATTTTTATAATAGTGGATATATTTTGAAAATAACTTCCTAACTTCATAGAGATTATATTTAGAAGATAGAATATTATTACAATTAATAATCCTATAAGTACTTCAATTACAAGGGAAGAATTTATACCAAACAGTAATAAAGTATATACTCCTGCAATCCATGATACTACAGCAATTAATGTTGGATAATATAAAAATGTATGGAACCAACCAATGGCACATGCTGCATATTTAGAAAAAATTTCGCTATAAGCTATAATTCCTCCTGTATTTGAATTTTTTGAAGCTAAGCTAGATATACTTAAACTTCCAAAAACAATACTTAAGGCTGCTATACAAAAAAATAGTATCCCAATACCTATATTTCCGTTAGTAGAAATTAGAATATTGTCACTTTTAAAAAAAATCCCAGAACCTATTACAATACCAACTATCATGCCAATAGTATTAAATAAGCTATATTGTTTGTTTTTCATTTGATTGCTCCTTTAATTCAATTAGTCTATGCAATTATATAATATTTTTTAATATAATTAAATGTTTATTAGAAAAAAACAATAATAATTTTTTTGCTATTAATATAAAAAAGACTTAGAAATAAGGTATAATAATAATAAATAGTTTATTAATAAGGAGTAGATATGAAAATTAATTTTAATGATAAATATAATACAATAGCAGTTTATGTAGTTCTTACAGCATGTGCTATAATACTTTTCTATTTAGGAATATTAAAGCTTGAATTTGTGTTTGAAAAAGTTGCTGTGATAGTTGGAATTTGTAAGCCATTTATCTTTGGTTTTGCCCTTGCATATATTTTGGATTTTTTACTTAGATTTGTAGAAGAAAAAATATATAGTTTGAAATATATTAATAAAATAAAATTATTATCACCTAAAATTCAAAGAGGTGTATCTTTATTTATCACATATTTATTAGCATTATTTTTAATATTTCTATTTTTATATTTTGTATTGCCACAACTTATTGATAGTATGGTAGGTCTTATAAATGATATACCTACCTATATAAATGACACCACCAAGTTTATAGATGATATATTAATAAATTTAAATATTAATAGTGAATATCTTGCAATGTTTAATGACAATATAAAGAATTTTATAGATTATATAATTAAAGTTCTTACAGAGTTATTACCTGTAATAGGAAATATTGTTACTAAAATGGCTTCTGGAATTTGGAATATTGTACTTGGATTAATTGTATCAATATATATGCTTATAGATAAAGAAAGATTTATTGCACTTTGTAGGAAGGTCGTATATGCAATATTACCTAAAAATGCAGCTAATAAAGTTACAGAAATTATAAGAAGAAGTAATTACACTTTTGGAAAGTTCTTAAGTGGTAAAATATTAGATTCATTAATAATAGGAATTATGACATTTATAATATTATATGTATGCAAAATGCCCTATGCATTACTTGTATCGGTTATAGTTGGAATTACAAATATAATACCTTTTTTTGGGCCATTTATTGGAGCAGTACCATCATTTATAATAATTTTATTTGTAGATCCAGTAAAAGCCTTATGGTTCTTATTAATAGTATTTGTAATTCAACAAATTGATGGAAATATAATAGGCCCTAAGATACTTGGGGATTCCATTGGAATATCTGCATTTTGGATACTTTTTGCAATATTAGTAGCAGGAAAGTTTTTAGGGATTGTTGGAATGGTAATAGGTGTTCCGCTTTTTGCAGTTGTATATTCTATAATAAAAGAAATTGTTGAAGAAAGACTTAGAAAAAAAGGATTGAAGGTTCAAACAGAGGATTATATAAAAAAGTAATTTTATAAAAAGGATGTTAGCAAAAAGTATGATGTTTTTAATAATATATGTATAATTGTCTCTTGCTCTACGTAAAATAATATTGTTTACTTTTAAAGTTTAAGAATTATCTTAATAAAGGAGTTGAAAAAATGAAAATTACAAATGCAGCAGAACTTACAAAAAGAATAGAAAAGCTTAGAAAGGCTCAAAAAATATTTGCAACTTTTAGTCAAGAAAAAGTAGATAAGATTTTTAAAGCAGCAGCAATAGCAGCAAATAATGCTAGAATATCTCTTGCAAAAATTGCAGTAGAAGAAAGTGGCATGGGAATTGTAGAGGATAAAGTAATAAAAAATCATTTTGCAGCAGAGTATATTTATAATCAATATAAAGATATGAAAACCTGTGGAATTATTGAGGAAGATAAAACTTTTGGAATAATGAAAGTTGCAGAACCAATAGGAGTTATTGCAGCAATTGTTCCCACTACTAATCCAACATCAACAGCTATCTTTAAATCCCTAATAGCGTTAAAAACAAGAAATGCAATTATTATAAGTCCTCATCCAAGGGCAAAAAATGCTACTATAGAGGCCGCTAAGATAGTGCTTAATGCAGCTGTTAAGGCTGGAGCACCAGATGGAATAATTGGATGGATTGATGAACCTTCAGTAGAGCTTTCTAAGCAGGTAATGGCTGAAAGTGATATTATTTTAGCAACAGGTGGTCCTGCAATGGTAAAGTCTGCTTACTCATCAGGCAGACCTGCAATTGGAGTAGGAGCAGGAAATACACCAGCAATTATTGATGAAAGTGCTCACATAAAAATGGCTGTTAATTCAATTCTTTTATCTAAAACTTTTGATAATGGTGTAGTATGTGCATCGGAGCAAACTATACTTGTTTTTGATAAGGTATATGAACAGGTAAAAAGTGAATTAAAAAATAGAGGAGCATATATTTTATCAGGAGAAGAGGCTAATAAGGTTAGAAAAGTAATTTTAAATGATAAAGGAGGGCTAAATTCTAACATTGTAGGTCAATCAGCTTTTAAAATAGCTCAAATGGCTAATGTTAAAGTTCCAGAAATTACTAAAGTTTTGGTTGGTGAGGTTGAATCGGTTGAATTAGAGGAGCCTTTTTCTCATGAAAAGTTATCACCAGTTTTAGGCATGTATAAGGTTTCTACTTTTGATGAAGCTTTAAAAAAGGCAAGTAGGCTTGTGGAACTTGGAGGATTTGGTCATACATCAGTTTTATATACTGATGCAATAAAAAATAAAGATAGAGTAGAAAAATTTGCAGAAACAATGAAAACTGCAAGAACTCTTGTTAATACACCTGCAACTCAAGGTGCCATAGGAGATTTATTTAATTTTAAATTAGCACCATCCTTAACACTTGGTTGTGGTAGTTGGGGAGGAAATTCAATTTCTGAAAATGTTGGACCTAAGCATTTAATTAACATTAAAAGTGTAGCTGAAAGGAGAGAAAATATGCTTTGGTTTAGAGTGCCTGAAAAAATCTACTTTAAATATGGATGTCTTCCTACAGCATTAAATGAATTAAAAGATATGAATAAAAAGAAGGCATTTATAGTTACAGATAAAGATTTATTTAATTTAGGATATACAAATAAAATTACAGATGTATTAAAAAATATGGGAATAGAATATAAAATATTTTCAGATGTTGCACCAGATCCTACTTTACATGCAGCAAAAGAGGGAGCTGCTTCAATGACAAGTTTTAATCCTGACGTAATAATAGCCTTAGGTGGAGGATCTCCTATGGATGCTGCTAAAATTATGTGGGTAATGTATGAGCATCCTGAAGTAGATTTTGAAGATTTAGCAATGAGATTTATGGATATTAGAAAAAGAGTATATAAGTTCCCTAAAATGGGAAGTAAAGCTATAATGGTTTCAATTCCTACATCTGCAGGTACAGGATCAGAGGTTACTCCATTTGCTGTAATTACTGATGAAAAAACTGGAGTAAAGTATCCGCTTGCAGATTACGAATTAACACCAGATATGGCAATTGTAGATGCAGAACTTATGATGAGTATGCCAAGAGGCTTAACTGCAGCATCTGGGATAGATGCACTTGTTCATGCTATTGAAGCATATGTTTCTATATTAGCATCAGAATATACAAATGGTTTAGCTCTTGAATCTATAAGGCTAATATTTAAATATCTTCCTCAAGCATACAATGATGGAAATACAAATATTAAAGCAAGAGAAAAAATGGCTCATGCAGCATCAATGGCAGGTCTTGCTTTTGCAAATGCCTTCCTTGGAATATGTCATTCAATGGCACATAAGTTAGGTGCTTTTCATCATATACCTCATGGAGTAGCTAATGCACTTCTTATTGATGAGGTAATTAGATTTAATGCAACAGAAGCACCAATTAAACAAGCAGCGTTCCCACAATATAAATATCCCAATGCATTATGGAGATTTGGAAGAATAGCTGATTATTTAAATTTAGGTGGAAATTCTGATGATGAGAAAGTTGAACTTTTAATAAATAAAATAGATGAATTAAAAATGAAAATAGGCATACCAAAAGATATTAAATCTTTTGGCATATCTGAAGCTTCTTTTTATGACTCTTTAGATGAAATGGTAGAGCAAGCTTTTGATGATCAATGCACAGGTGCAAATCCAAGATATCCATTAATGAAAGAAATTAAGGAAATTTATATAAGATGTTTTGAATGTAATAAATAAAAAAATTCCAGCAAAATTATTTTGCTGGGATTTTTAGCGTAACCACATTATAATTGCATCTTCTTTAGTACCATCATCATTATGATAATAATTTTTTCGTATACCTTCTTCTATAAAACCATATTTAGAATATAATTTTTTTGCAATTATATTTGAATTTCTAACTTCTAATGTAAGAGAATTGCAATTCCATGTATTCATATTATTAATTAAGGCTTCCATTAATTTATTTCCTAAGCCTTTTCCTCTACAATTAGGATGTACAGCTATATTAGTTATTTGACCTTCACCAGCCACAATCCAGAGTCCAGCAAAAGCAATAACTTTAGAATCTGATGATATTACAATATATTTGGCTAATGGATTTTGCAGCTCTTTTTTTAAAGATTCTAATGTCCAAGCTTCTCTTAAGCTTAGATTTCCTACATCTAAAACATCTAGTATGTCCTTTTCATTCATTAGCCTTGTATTATAATTCATTTAATTTTATCCTTTTTTCAAGTTCCCTTACAGCTTGAGGTTTTTTTAAGTATAATGGGGCGGATGAACTATCATCACGCATACCTTTTTTTAGAAGGTTTAGACCATATTCTCCAAGGGAAGAAGCCTTTATGGTAGAAATATGATTAGAAGCAAAAAATATGTTGTTAAGATTATCTTTTAAATATTGTTTGTGTTCTTTAGTAATATCTCCAGTGAATATTACCTTCTCATTTTTTTCTTTAAGCATTTCAACTAAATCATATATTTCTATTGGTGTATAATCAGATATTTTTTCTAATTCATAATTGTTATCTGATGAATTATTTCTGTATAAAGCAGTATATACATTATCTCTTAGTGCTTCAATTATTGGACAAATTATGCCATCAAAATTTGTAATACTATAAGCTAATGCATCAAGAGAAGAAATGCTTATATATGGTTTATTTGAACCACGACTTAAACCTTTTACTGTTGCCATACCAATTCTTAAGCCAGTAAAAGAACCTGGGCCTTTAGATACTACATAACCATCAATATCAGAAATATCTAAATTACAATCTTTTAGTAGTTTTGAAATCATATCCATTATCAAAACAGAATGTTCCCTTTTATTATTTATAATATATTCTCCAAGTAAAGTATTATCATCAAGAATTGCAACAGTTGCTACTTTAGAGGAAGAATCTATACTTAAAACTATCATAGTGTTAACTCCTTTATATAGTTGTATCTTTTATTTTCTTTTGGATAAGTTTTTATAGTTATTTTCCTGTAGTTTTCGCCTTTTTTTAGGTCTTTTTCAATATTTATATAAATAAATTCACTTGGAAGAATTTCTTCAATGTAATTAGCCCATTCTATTATGGATACTGCATCTGAATAAATGTAATCATCAAAACCTATTTCATATATTTCATCTGGGTCACTTACCCTATATACATCAAAGTGATTTAATTTTAATCTTCCAGTAGTATATTCATTAACTATATTAAAAGTAGGACTAGTTATTATGTCTGTAATTCCAAGTCCTAAAGCTATACCTTTAGTAATATGAGTTTTACCAGTACCAAGATCGCCAGTTAAGCATATTACATCACCAGGTTTAAGCATTTTCCCCAAGTTAGAACCTAATTTAGTTGTTTCATTTATTGTATTTACTTCAAAAATCATTAATATAAACTCCTTTTAAGTAAGTATTATCTTAGCTAAACATACAAATACATTGTAAATCTATTATTTAAAATTGTAAATTAAAATATATATACAATAGGTAGTTGATTTTTAAGATTAATGAGTGTAGTATTTTATTTATGATGTAAATATAATCTTGGAGGTGATTTGTTCTTGAAGAAAGTTACCTTTGTTATGTTAATTATAACATTTATAATGTATATTGGACTTAATTTTTTCTCAGATCAAGGTATAGCTGATACTAGCTACAGTGAAGACAGTGTAAGAGATACATATCTTAATATCATGGTTTGCAATAAATCTCAATATTATATGGTAAAAAAAATAGTAGGTGAAAGGCATAATATTCAATACTTATTTAACAATGAAGAAAAAATTGATGCATTTCGATATGATAAAGGTGTAGTAGATAATGTTTCTAATATGGATATATTTATATACAGTGGAAATTCCTTCGAAAATTGGGATAGTGCTTTTATTAATGATTTAGATAAAAGTAAAGTTGGTGTAATAAATATATCAAGAGGCATAAGAACATTAAATTATAATGATGAAACTAATAAAACAAATCCGTATTATTGGACTGGTTTAGAAGAATATAAAATTGCTTTATATAATATAAAAAATGCAATACAAGATAGAGATCCTAAAAATAGAGATTTATATGAAAAAAATTATAATACAGCTATTTCTTATTTAGAGCAATCATTAAGTATATATAATGGCAAAAGAAATGATCTTAATAATTATATTTTTATATCATTAGATGAAAAACTAGCATATTTTTTTAGGGATCTAGGCATAGATACTTATTTACTTAAGGGAGATTCTATAGAAAAATATATAGTTGATAATAATTTTGATTTATCTAAGGTTGTAATAGTGAGAGATGCAAAAACAGAATTTAATAATCCACAATATAAATTACTTACTTTTGAAAGTTTTGATTCGAATAAAAGTTATGAGGATATTATGTTTAATAATTATAAGGAATTATATTCTCTTAATGTAATTGATAAAAACAATTAAAAATGTTTGCATTTTTAATTGGTATAGTATATAATAAATCTTGTGACTCAAAGGGGTATGGCTCAATTGGTAGAGTAGTGGTCTCCAAAACCATTGGTTCTGGGTTCGAGTCCTAGTGCCCCTGCCAAGTTAAAGCTAGCAATTCAACTTATTGTTGAGGCTAGCTTTTTTTATGCTTGTTATATTATAAAAACTTTTACATAAATAAAATGATAGCAGGAGTATATTAAAAGTATGAATAACTTTAAGAGATCAGTATTAAGTAAAATAAAAAATATAAATATATTTAAGTTTATAATATTTTTAATAATTATATCAGTTGTTATATTTTGTACTATTAAATATGGAGATGCTATAAAAAATATAAAACCAAAGATTATAGTAAAATATATAAGAGATATGAAGCCCTTTTCGGAAATAATATATTTAATGATTTTTGTTGTTAAACCATTTTTTGTTTTCATTCCAGCTAATGTTGTTTTTATTATGGGTAGTATGGTATTTGGACCACTAGAAGGAAGTATATTATCTATAATAGGACTTTGGATTTCTGGAACAATAGCATTTTATCTTGCAAAATTTCTTGGAAAAGACTTTGTTCATAAAATACTTGGAAAAAAATTAATAAAAATAGATAATAAGCTTGGCGAAGATGGTTTTAGAGTACTTTTTATGCTAAGGCTTCCTCCAGTACTTCCTTATGATCCATTAAGCTATGCATGTGGTTTTACAGAAATTAAGTACAGTCATTTTATAGCTGCATCTGTACTTGGAGTTGCACCAGAAACAATATGTTATTCAATTTTAGGAAAGAATTTCAAAACTCCTTTTACACCAGAATTTATGATTCCAATTTGTATTTTAATTGTTGGGACAATATGCTCTAAACCTGTTATGGATAGAATAAAAAATAGAAACCACACTAAATAAAAATGTTATTTGGTGTGGTTCTTTTTATATTGTAATATATTTCATATAATATAATAAGTTAATAAGATTTTTTTGATATATTTAAATATATTGTTAGGAGATAGATAATATGGATAAAATAATGAGAGCAGTGTGGGCTGAAATAGATTTAGATGCAATAAAATATAATATAAAAAACATTAAGGAAATAAGCAATGGTAGAGATGTAATTGCAGTTGTTAAGGCAGATGCTTATGGTCATGGTGCTATAGATATTATACCTACATTGCTTGAAAATGGTGCTTCAAGACTTGCTGTAGCAATGATAACAGAGGGAATAGAAATAAGAAAAAACAATATAGATGCACCAATTATGATACTTGGATTTACACCTTGTGAATATGCATATGCACTTTGCAAGTATGATATTGAACAAACTGTTTATGATTTAGAATATGCAAAAAAATTATCTGAAATTGGTATTAAAAATAACAAAAAAATAAAAGTACACATTGCATTAGATACTGGAATGGGTCGTATTGGATTTATGCCAGGTAAGAAAAGTGTAGATGATGTGGAACAAATATGTAAATTAACAGGTATAGAAGTTATAGGGTTATTTACTCATTTTGCAACAGCAGATGAAAAGGATAAAACTTACACTCATGAACAATTTAATAAAGTTAAGGAATTTGACAATGAATTGTTAGCTAGAGGTATAAATATACCAATTAAGCATGTTTCTAATAGTGGAGCAATAATTGATATGCCTGAAACATTTTTAGATGCTGTAAGAGCTGGAATAATACTTTATGGATATTATCCATCAGATGAAGTTAATAAATCAAAACTTAAGATTAAACCAGCTTTATCATTAAAAACAAAAGTAAGTCATGTAAAGGAAATGGAAGAGGGAATGTATATTAGCTATGGTAGAACTTTTAAAACTACTAGAAAATCAAAAATAGCTACAATTCCTATTGGATATGCTGATGGTTATTCAAGATTATTAAGTGGAAAAGCTAAAGTTATAATTAAGGGAAAATTTGCTAATGTTGTAGGGAGAATATGTATGGATCAATGTATGATTGATGTTACTGATATAGATGATGTTTCTGTAGGAGATGAAGTGATTTTACTTGGAGAGCAAGGTGATTTAAAATATAATGCTGATGATATGGCAAGAGATATGGGAACAATTAGCTATGAGGTATTATGCATGATAAAGCAAAGAATTCCAAGAATATATATTAAAAATAAAAACATAGTATCTGTTAGAAATTATCTCTAAAAATTGTATATAAAATAATAGCTTGAAAAAAATATGTATAAGGATTATACTAAAAATAATTGAACATTAAGCTAGGGGTGCTATTATATGGCTGAGAAGGTTTTTCCTAACTCTTATAACCTGATATGGATAATTCCATCGTAGGAAAGTTAAATGTAAAAATATTTTTTTGTATTTTTCTTTACATTTAAATAAATATAATCCCTGGCAGTAATATAACTGCTATTTTTTATATAAAAAATGCTTTGTGTACAAGATGAAATTTCTTAAATATATTTTTTATTTTAGGAGGAAAAATAATGAATTACACAACTCAAATGGATGCTGCAAAAAAAGGGATAATAACTGAACAAATGAAAACTGTAGCAGCAAAGGAGAATAAAAGCCCAGAAGAAATAAGAAGTTTAGTAGCTGAAGGAAAAGTTGCAATACCTGCAAATAAAAATCATAAAAATTTAAGTGCAGAAGGTGTTGGACAAGGACTAAGAACTAAAATTAATGTTAATTTAGGTATATCAAAAGATTGTCCTGAATGCGAAAGTGAATTAGAAAAAGTAAAAGTAGCAATAGATATGAAAGCTGAAGCAATAATGGATTTATCTAACTATGGTAAAACTGAAGGTATGAGAAAGAAGATAGTAGATATGTCTCCTGCAATGCTTGGTACTGTTCCAATGTATGATGCAGTTGGATTTTATGATAAAGAATTAAAAGATATTACAGCAAAGGAATTTTTAGATGTTGTAGAAAAACATGGTAAGGATGGAGTGGATTTTGTAACAATTCATGCTGGACTTAATAGGGAAACAGTTGAAACAATAAAAAGAAATCCAAGACTTACAACTGTTGTATCAAGAGGAGGTTCTCTTCTTTTTGCATGGATGGAATTAAATAAGGCTGAAAATCCATTTTTTGAATATTATGATGAATTATTAGATATTTGTGCAAAATATGATATAACTATATCATTAGGTGATGCTTGTAGACCAGGTTCTGTACATGATGCAACTGATGCTAGCCAAATAAAGGAACTTATTACATTAGGTGAACTTACAAAAAGAGCATGGGAAAAGAATGTACAAGTTATGATAGAGGGACCAGGTCATATGCCTCTAAATGAGATTAAAGCTAATATGATTTTAGAAAAGAAGTTATGTCATGGAGCACCATTTTATGTTCTAGGACCTTTGGTTACAGATATAGCTCCTGGATATGATCATATTACATCAGCAATTGGAGGAGCAATAGCAGCAACATATGGTGCTGATTTCTTATGTTATGTAACACCTGCTGAACA
This sequence comes from Clostridium sp. HCP1S3_C6, assembly GCF_052066735.1. Lineage (NCBI taxonomy): Bacteria > Bacillati > Bacillota > Clostridia > Eubacteriales > Clostridiaceae > Clostridium > Clostridium sp. HCP1S3_C6. Next base: position 2,300 of record NZ_JBQHRN010000034.1, on the reverse strand, counting down.
TTTAAAATTACCAGATTTAGATGATATGAAAGAAGGTATAATAGCTGCTAAAATAGCAGCTCATGCTGCAGATATTGCAAAGGGAATACCAGGTGCAATTGAATGGGACAATAAAATGAGTAAAGCAAGAGCTGATGTTGACTGGGAAACTATGTTTAACTTAGCATTAACTGATGAAAAACCAAGAAGATATAGAGCTATGTCAAAACCTCATGATGAAGAAACATGCACAATGTGTGGTAAAATGTGTTCTATGAGAACAATGAAAAAGGTACTTGCAGGGGAAGATTTAAATATTTTAAGAGATTAAATTTAAAAAAATAGCGCTTAAAAACATCAGTTTTTAAGCGCTATTTTTTGTTATTTAGAAGTAGATGTAGAAGTCTTTGGAGAACTAGTAGCTTTTTCTGATTTTTCTGAAGTTGGTGTAGATGTAGCTTTATTATTATCCTTAGAATCAGAATCTCCACTAAAGAAATTGCAAATTGAATCCCAAATATCAGAGAAAAAATCACCTATTTTTTGAAAAATGTTTTTAGTTTCTTCTGTAGTTAATTTATCTTTTAGGCTATCTGTAACATCATTAAGCTGATCTTTTATGGCTTTATAATTTAAATCTAAATCGTTTATTTTGTACATAAGTTCTTTGATTTGTTTTATATCATCATCTGATAATTTGTCTTCGTAAGGTTTTACTGCTTTATCAACTATTTTATCAACGCCTTCGTTTGTTTTTGGATCTTTTTTTACAACATCCTTTTTTATATCATTAATTAAATTTGCAGCATCATCTTGACCAATTTTTTCGCCAACATTTCCTGTTGTAACAATTTCGTCATTAGCTGCTTCTTTTTTGTTTTCGTCTATTTTTTCACCAGAAGAACTATTTTCAAAACCTTTTAATATACCAGCTAGTGCTGCTGTTCCTGAAACTTGGAAAGGAGCTGCACAAGTAACATTAGCATTTTGTATTCCTGCTGTAATTAAGGAATTTCTTATCATGCTTTCTGTAACCCAAGTAAGATTATTTGTTTTTATGTTTAGTCCACCAGAAGTGGTTGGTTCGATATAAGAACATGAAATTGCTTTTGTACCTATTTGTGAAGAACTTGCTACCTTATCTAAAGCTTCATGTTCTTCTTTTGAAGTTACTTCAAGTACATTTGCTTCATTTGAAGTAACACCAAAATATTTAAGCATTTCTTGCTTTTGTTCTTTTGATAAATCGGCACCTAAGGTAACAGATTTAAAGGAATCTGCATATGCAGTATTAGATGGTAATGATGAAAATGTTATACTAACAGATAGTATTCCTATAAGTAATGAACTTATTAATGTTTTTTTCATTTCTAAAACCCCATTTCAAAATAAATATTATTTATAGTTCTGATTATAGCATAATTTTTTTTTATTATTACATATTTAAGATTTATTTAAGTAAAATTTTAAGTGTGGCTTCAAATATTTGCTTCATTAAGCCTTTTATTCTTTATACTTATAATTTTGGTTAATTAATAATTAAGAATTAAGTCAGCCATCGCCGATACGCTTGGCTTAATTAATAATTAAGGACATTTTTACGCCTTCGTCGTAAAAATATTAATTATATATTGTATGGGTAGACAAGCTGTAGCTTCAGGGTTTACATTTAAACTTGCAAAAGAGATAGGATATCCTATTATGAGTGATTAAGCTAAAATTTCAAGGCTTACACTAAATCATATATAAAAAACCTAATTATGATAATGCTTTAGGCCTAGTTACAACAATTATTAATTATCTCCTTGGGAGATTGGCTTTTAAGCGTAGTACAAAAAGCCACTTAATTATTAATTATTAATTATTAATTATTAATTATTAATTAATAAACTTATCCTGGTGTATTCTTTTGTGAAATAATGAGAAAAAGATAGCAAATAAGAGTAAAAATAATTTATTTTCAAAAAACAAACTATTGTCGTTAATTGGTGAAAAATATATGTGGTATTATAAAACACGTCGCTGAGGCATACAAGTTTAAATCAAATGTAGAATTTTTGAGAATAAACTTAAAAAGTTAGCAAAATTTGAGTTAAAAAAATTCAAAAAAATGTTGACAAGAGCTGAAACAAGTGATAAGATAAGAAAGTCGCTTGAGGGTGACACAAAAACCACTAAGAGTGGTAATGGTCTTTGAAAATTGAACAGAATAATAAGTTAAGAACCAGCAATTCTTTTATTAGTAAGTTTTATGAGCGGTCTTAGAAATAAGACTTAGAATCAAACTTTTTATTGAGAGTTTGATCCTGGCTCAGGACGAA
>NZ_JBQHRN010000033.1:0-26399 GCF_052066735.1 Clostridium sp. HCP1S3_C6 | reverse complement strand
TCTTTATTGTTTAATTTCTTATACATAAAAATCCTCCTGTAAAATCATTATTCACTTAATTTTACAAGGAGAATCATAATTTATGTAGACGTGAAATCTTTGACGGTTACGATCTTGTGATATACATTCTAAGAACTTTAGAGGGTTAAATTGTGCTTGATTATTAAACTTTACAGCACCATTTATTTTAAATGGTAAATTAGCTTCCTTTACAAATTGTGCATCAATCTTAAGCTTTTTAGCAGCCTCACATTCTACATTAATCTTACCAATTTCTTTTAATTCCATAATACTTACCTCCTAGATACTTATCCTCAAAAAAATAATAAACCCTCACAATATGTGAGGGTCAACAAATTTATTTTATTGGAATTTGTATCTCTGTAAGATACTCATCTGGATTTTTAGTATTACCTGCACCTATATGACATATTTGCCTAGAGGGAGCTTCTGCCATATGTTCATCAAAGTAAGTAGGAATTATATCTCTAATTGATACTATGTTTAATTTATCTACTTTTTTAAAGTTTATATTGCAATGCATTTTCAGACTATTTCTATTTATTTCACTAATAGCCTTATCAATGTTTTTTATCCTATTTTGCTCCATGGCAATCTCTTTTTGGATTTCAAGCTTCTTCTTTTGTAACTCATTAGCTATATTTACTTCTTTATCTTCAATCATTATTTTTTTGATTTCTTCTGTTGAAAATCTTGAATCTCTAAGTAATATAATTTTTTGAAGCATGGGTATTTGACTAGCAGAATACATTCTATAACCAGTAAATTTGTCTGTTTCTGCAGGCTTTAATAATCCCTTTTCATCGTAATATCTTAACATCCTTATAGATACTTGAGTTAATTTTGAGAATTCCCCAATACGAAACATAATATCCTCCTTATGTTGTACAAACAAACTTTGAGTTAAACATTCTACCTTATAATTTATGATTTTGTTAATAATCTTTTATATGTTAAATCAATCATGAACGCCCCTAGTGGAGCAGTTAATAAAATTGCTACAACAGATACTGTAAGTACAATATTTCCACAAGACAATCCCATTGCAAGTGGCAGTCCTCCTATTGCAGCTTGAACTGTTGCTTTTGGAGTATATGCTAACATACAAAAAAATCTTTCTTTCATATCTAATTTAGTTTTTAATAAACAAACAAATACGCCTATCATCCTAAATAATAAAACACCTATACACATAACACCTATAAGTGATGCAAATGGAATAATCATTGAGTATTTGTCTTCAATAGTTACCATAATAAATACCATACATAATAATATAATAACTTTAGATGTATCTCTAATATGAATTTTTTCAAAAAACTTCGCTAAAATATACCCTACTAAATATCCAGCATCACCATTTGCTTATTTGGCTTAATTTCATCAATAATTCCTTTATACATAAACTTATTTACACGATTCATACCCCATGTCATTATTTTTCCAACAATTCCTGTAGGATTTCCACATTGTTTTCCTAAATATTCTCCAAGTCTGCCCATGTTTTCACCTCTAATTTGTTATCCCAAAACTTTTATTAATAGTGTTATTTATAAAAAATCCCAAAAAATAGTAGCATCGAATTGCAAAGAGATGCTACTATTTTAATTATCTATATTTCTAATTTATATTATATCAAACTTTAATAAAATAAACATACTAATTGTTTCTTAACCATGTAATAGCACAATATGTATGCATAGCTGCACCAGTAACTAATATATCTTCATTAAATACCACCTTTGGATTATGCATTGCTTCACCATATAAAGAATTTTCTTGCTTGGTGCCAGCACCTAACATAAGATAAACACTTGGTACTTCATATGAATAAGAGGCGAAGTCTTCTGATCCCATTCCTCCACTTTCAAATAATACAACTGATTTTTCACCTAATAAATCCTTTAAATATGATGTAACTTCTTTAGCTAGCTCAGTATTATTAGTTAATGGTGGAACTGATGATAACTCTATTAACTCAGCTTCACCTCTAAACATCTTAGCTGTAGATACTACTATGTCATTTATTCTACTAAATATAAATTCTCCAACCTCTTTATCTAAACTTCTAATAGTTCCTTCCATTATAACTTCTCCAGGTATTATATTAGGTGCTTCTCCCCCAACAAACTTTCCTATTGTTACAACAGCAGGATTAGTAGCAGATATTTCTCTAGAAATTATTTCTTGTAAAGACATGTATATATGTACTGCTATATTTATTGGATCTACTCCTAATTCTGGCATGGCTCCATGACATCCAGTTCCTTTTACAATGATTCTAAATCTATTACATCCAGCTATGCTTGTTCCTAAGCCACATAATACCATATTTGAAGGTGTTCCAGAATGAACATGCATTGCCATAGCTGCATCCACCTCAGGATTTTTAAGTACTCCTGACTTTATCATTTTTTTAGCCCCTGTAAATCCCTCTTCATCTGGTTGAAATACTAACTTTACTGTTCCATTTATTTTATCTTGATTTTGCTTTAAAAGTTTAGCTGCACCTAAAAGCATAGCTGTATGCATATCATGCCCACATGCATGCATAGAACCATTATTGGATTTAAATTCACATTCAGTTGCTTCCCTTACTGGTAGTGCATCCATATCCGCCCTTAATAAGAATGTTTTTCCTGGTTTACTTCCTTCAATTGTAGCAACAATGCCACTTTCACATATTTCCTGTGGATTATATCCAAACTCCTTCAATTTATCTATTACATAAGCCTTTGTTTTTGGTAATGTTGCACCCACTTCAGGATTTCTGTGAATAGTTCTTCTAAAAGTTACTAAATCCTCTTTTATTGCTTTAGCTTGATTCATAATTTCATTCATAATAACACCTCGCTTATAATTTTATCATGCCTTTCTTTATAAAAAATATACAATTATCATATACATATCTTTATATTTACATTTTCATTATATATTCCACCATGATAACAAATTACTTTTTCAACATCATATTTCATTAATTTTTGAATAGACTTTATATTTAGTTCATTATCAAAATTTAAGTTTTGATTTTCTCTACAAAGTATACCATCATTAATGCAAAAAATATCTCCTGCAATTAATGTCTTCCACTGTTTAAAGTATAAGCAGATATGTCCATGAGTATGACCTGGTGTATGAATAACAATTATTCCACCACAATAAGGTAATTCTTGTCCATCAACCAGAGTTTCATCTATATTTACTCTATTTTTTTCAAAGCCAGCTTTTAGCATGTTGTATGCTACTTTCATGTTATCAGGTAAAATTTCTAAATTACTTTGAAGTTTAGCAAGTTTAACAGGAGTCCTTTCACCATTTATATATACTTTTTCCTCCTCATGAGAAAAAGTTTTAATGCCTTCAGGAACCTTTTTTAATATGTCACAAACATTTCCTATATGATCAATATCCTGATGTGTGAAAATTATTGTATTCAATTTGCTAAATTGCAGTCCTTCTTTCTCAATTGCTTCATAAATTTGATTAAACACACTAAGTATTAATTTCAAGCTTCTCAAAATCTTGAATAAATTCATCTTTGGTTTTAGATGTAACAATACCTAACTTATAGCCAGATGATAAAAGTGATTTTAAAACAACCTCTATATCCGGGAAAATATTTATTTTATCTCTGAACTCATTCATATTTTCATTCCAAAATAGCTGCTACTTCCAGAACCACATGCATAACTTATATTAATAATAGTTTCTTTGGTGTTTAATAACATAAAACATGCTTTTTCTATACGATAATTTTTTAAGTATTGTACTGGAGTTATATTTACAGAAACCTCATTTATGATACGGTTCTCCGTAACATACACAAATGATACTATATTTATCACTTTATTATGCATTTTTGCTACTCTAGACAGTTACTTAATGCATTTTTCTCTGCTAAGTCATATACCATATCTTCCAATTGCTCAACGGAATAATCATTTAACTTTATTTCTTTCTTTTTACTTTTATATATTGAATCTGGGTTTATTTCAATTATTTTTTCATTCAACAATTTCTTTATAGCTTTAGAAACTTCTGATTTACTTAATCCTAACTCCTCACTTAATTGTTTTTGATTAATTATTCTATATTTTTTAGTACTTAATTTGTTTAATATATATAAAAACACCTTATACTCTTTAGTTTTTAAGTTGAGCAATGCTATATATTGCAAATATTCTAATAATTTATCTTTTTTCATATTATCACCCTTTATTTTTTGTTTCCTATTTGGCAACTTATTGAAATTTTTATAGAATCATTATATAATCATATTATCAAAATACAAGGAGGATTTCAATGATGAATAAATTATTAAAATACCATTTAACAAAAGGTCTTACTGATTTCTATAGATTTAAGTATGATGATGCTAAAAAACGCAATACAATTCTTTCTTTATTAGTAAGTATTAGACCTTTCATAGAAGCATATCAAAGTTATACTAACGATTTTAAAGGAGACATATTAGACCTAAACTATTATCCCTTAAATGCTTTATATGGTGACTGCTCTAAAGTTCTTCATTTCAAATCTGAACTAAACTTAGTATTTACTCAAGAATACTCTCCTAAAAGATTAAAACATGATTTGAAAATTCTTTCAAAAGCTGTACTTGGTAAAAGAACTTATTCTAAGATAAAAAATAAAGCAAAAAATATCTTTGTTTGCTAAATTCTACTGTAATTTTGTGCTAACCAAAAAAAGGAGTATTACAAACACTCCTTTTTACTTACTTCTAACAATCATTTCAAAAACACCACAAATTTGATTACATACAAAAATTGTTTTATCCTTTATTTGCATTATTTATGCCATTTTTATAGAATTGCATCTTATACTTTTCAACTTATCTTATATAATTCAACCTATTAATGCCTAATTTTTAACTCATTAATAATCTCTATCACTAACTTATGATAAGCTGAATCTTCTTCTTCATCAAAAATAGCAGTTCTATCAATTTCAAATTCATTTACAACTATAGTCATATTAATCAACCCATGATATTATTGATGTATACCGCTCCAATTATCCCAGAACAAAAATCTATTCTAGCTTTTTTTATACCATATTATTATATTTTTTAATATAATCCTTTTTTTCAATATTACTGGCTTTATAGTTTTTTCAATCTCTTATAGAATCCACCAAGTCATTACAGTCTTAATGATTCATACCATTTTCTATTTGTCCTTATATCTTCTCTTTTGTCATTAACCGGTATTATCTCTATATTATTTTTACTACTTAGTCTTAATCTGTCTTGAAATTCTGTTTTTGCTTTTTTCTCATTAAATTCATTACAGTAATACAGAATTGTTAATTTTTTACCGCTATCTTCAATTAATTCTCTAAACATTCCATTTATATGCCCATCATCAGCATTAAATCCAAAGCCACATATACATATAATATCTGCCTCTTCAAATTGTTTATATAACGAGACATATCTTTCTGACATTTTTATAGATGTTAGTGGTTTTATCCCACTTTGCGTGAACAAAAATGGTACTACTATGTGCTTCCTATCCTCATTATCTTCTAATGATACAATTCTATTTAGATACGGGTCATAATAATCATTAACACAACCATTTAAATATGATACTTTTTCTTCTATAACTTCTTCAATGAAAGTATTATAATTAGTAGTTCCTACCCCATTAATTTCTGCAATCTTTTTTATTTCTAATATATCATGATAGTATCCATCACCTTGATTAATAGTTTCTCTACATGTTTCTGCTATTCCTGTTATATATCTTCTAACTGTGTTTAGAAATATTACTATTTTACTAAATTTCCCCCAATCAGTTTGTGGTGTATAAATATATCTCCAATTCATATCTATTAATGTTTGATAATCTAAAGCTCTTGAATATATATCTTCTAATATTTCAAAACCAAAGTTTATTAATATTTCTTCTTGGCTTTCGACTTTGCCTACATTGCTGCTTTTTTCATTTATTATCATATCAAGACCTTTCATCCCTGTATTTTTATAATCCAATGTAAATATAGCACCTAAATCATCAAATACATCTATACTATCTGGACTCTTTTCAAATATACCATCATTTAGATTATGTGTTAATTGTTCTCCTAGTGAACCAATTAGCAGTTCCAAAATAGCTCTTATAACCTCCTTAATACAGTATCTTAGCTTAGGTTCTATACCATCAATTTGCATTATTTTTAATAATGCTGAAAAATAATCCGATTCAAATAAATCATTGTCTCTTTGCTCAAATATTTTATTTAGCTTTATCTCTTTTCCAAATGTATGATCACCTATATTTTCACCTAGTAATCCTTCTATAATATTATCTATATTCACTCCTTTTTTATTCGATCTCTCTATGATATTATGTACATTATCATCAAAGTGACTAAAATATTCAAGAATTTGGTTTCTTTTATTTTCTAAACTTCCTTTAACCAGTGAATCATATTGTCCTTTCGTAAACGCTGTTATGTTTTTATTTTCTAAATTATCTGGTAACCATTTTGCATAGCGTGATTCATAATCTATTTCTCTTAGTTGTTTTTTAAAATTTTCTTTATCTTCATTAGTATTCATTCTAAATATGTCTAGTGCAAATTTTCCTCCAGAAGGTAACCCATAGGAATATTCTGCTCCTGCTCCAAAAAATAATGCTATTTTTTTCATAAGATATACTCACCCACTTAATTTACATTTTTTGTATGAGTATATTATACCATATTTTTCTTGTGAATATTGTTTATTCTATTATATCTCCCTTAAGCAAAAATGAAGTAGCAATAAAATGATTATTACTACTTCATTCTTTATAGTGATATATTTAATCTTATATTTTCTATTCCAAGTTTACTTAGTCCATCTGAATAAGGTATTTCTTTAATTTCACACTGATTGTCTTGTTTCAAGTATTCTAACAATTCATCATTTATCTTTATATTTATGGATTCAATATTTTTTGTTTCATCAACAGTTATCTCCTTAATAAGCATATGCAATAAGCTCTTTTTCTCTTCTCTTGAACTACAATTTTCTAGTAAAGTATTAAAATTCATTAATACACTTCTTACAAATTCTGCTGATATTTCTTCTCCATAATCATTTTGTAGTTCTTCTAATATTTCTTTTTTTGTTTCCATTAGCATGTCGCTTTCATTATTTATTTCTTGCTTTCTTTGAGATAGTTCCTCTTTTGTTATTAAGTCTTCTTCATATGCTTCAAAAATCTTTCTTTTCTTAGCATCATTTCTTTTTAATAAGTTATCTATTTGGCTTATTTTATTTTTTAAAGGTGTAACATTGCTTTTTCGTTTCTTATTGATTTTTCTAACTACATCATTAATTAACTTATCATTATTAAGTAATCTTGATAGCTTATCAAATACATACTTATTAGCTTTATCACACCTAATTGAGTTAGAGCCACAGACAGCAGAACCTTTATTCTTCCAATTACCACAGCAATAATATGCTACTCTTCTTCTTGTCCCATCTTTTCTAATTTTACCAACTGATCTCATTATTACCATGCCTGCTCCACACTTAGGACATTTTAATAACCCTGTCAAAGGATATTCCCCATCATATATTCTTGGTGGTTTACCTTTTTTGCTATTAAGTATTATTTGAACTCTATTCCATGTTTCATCATCAATTATTGCCTCATGGATTCCATCTACTAAAATAGGGTTAGGATTTATATTCCTTCTTCTTTTTTCATTCCAATTACGTCTAACATTATATCTAACCTTTCCTATATATACTGGGTTGGTTAATATGTCTCTTATAGAACCTACTGAAAAGTTATTACCTTTTTTAGTCTTGTATCCAATCTTATTAAGTTTATTAGTTATATTTTTATATCCATTTCCCTTAGCATATTCATTGAATATAAATCTTACTATTTCTGCTTCTAGTGGATTGATTGTAAGAACATTCTTTACTCTTCCTTGAACATTTTTAGGGGTTAAATCATATCCAAGCACCCTGCCTCCACACCATTCTCCAGCTTTAGCTTTAGCACACATTCCCATTTTCACATTTTCAGCTATAGTATTTCTTTCAAATTCACCTATCAAAGCCATCATTTGCATTTGCATTTTCCCTGAGGGTGTTGTATTTTCAAAAGGTTCTGAGTATGATTTAAACTTAATATTATTTCTTTCTAATATGTCTACTATTTTTAATACATCAGCTAACTTTCTGCTTATTCTATTAATCTTCCATACAAGTACCATATCAAATGATTTATTCTCAGCATCTTTTAATAATTCAATTAACTGTGGTCTGTGTACTATATCTTTTCCACTTATCCCTCTATCACTGTAGCAGTTATAGATTATATATCCATTTGCATTACAGTAATTAGTTAATAACTGTTCTTGTTCATCTATACTATAACCATTTTCGCTTTGCTCTGTGGTAGATACTCTAGTATAGATTGCTGCTCTAATATTATTAGCATCCGCACTGTCTTCAGTATAGCTCATTATTAAACCTCCTTATATTATTTTTATACAAGGATATAATATATATTTATTATTTATAATTATTACAATCAATACAATATCACTTTGTTTTCTCTATGTTACTATCATTAGTTTTATTTACTTTCTTCGCTTTTTCATTGATTTCTTGTTTATCTATAATATCTGCTAATACCTCTATTAAAATATTTATTTTATTCATTATGTTTCTATCTCCTATTAAAGAATTACTTACCTTTAAATACTTCTTTTTATGTATCTTTTTATTTATATTTTTTCAAAATATGTATTAATATCTCTAAAAGCTGTTATATGTTTAAATCATCCGCTATTCTAATAATATTTTGTGTGTTTAAATTTTCGTAATATTCTAATAATTCATCCGAAAAAAATTCATCTTCTATATTGTTATTAATTTTCATTTATTATCACCTCAAAATTATTTATACAATATCTTTCCAAATCCTAATTATTCTTCCTTTATTAAGATTTGCTTTTTCAAATATTATATTATTTTCTAACAAATTTGATTTAATCTCTGTTATTCTTCTACTTAATACTTGTGGTTCTTTAGGCCATTTATTTATTCTAGTATCAATATGTATTTCTTCTGCTACATGATCTAATTCACTTAATAGTTCATTTGCAGTTCCTTCAAATTTACCTTCTTTCTCTATGTATGCCATTATTGCTTGAAGAACTGGATTCATCTGAATTACTTGTTCATTGATAATTTTCATACTTTTATTAAGTATTCTTGTTATTTCATCTTCTTCTACATCAATCGCCTTTCCAATTGCATAAGCATATTTACCAAAATCGGCCAACCTTTCTATGTTCTCATTATCTATAATATCAACATAGCTAAGCATCTTTGAAGAAATACTGAATAGAACAGCTAATATCTTAGATAAATCATTTCTAAAATCTTCATCGATTCTTTCTTCAGTTTTTCTATCCTTGGGTTGAATTCTTGATACTTCAATTAATTTGCACCTATCCAACAAGTCTGGCTTACTAACAATTGCTCCAATACCATTAATAACTAATGGATTATCTAACAAGAAAACTTTTTCTTCATCATCAGAATATAATGCTCTAGTTACATAACTCCCCTTAGTACTAATAAGACATATAAAGTCACTCATTTGTTTTGGTATAGAGTCTAAATTATCAAATGCTAATAAATAAGATTTACTACAAAGTATTGCAAAATCTCTCTCAGTTTTAGGTAATGATACTACATCCTGTCTACTTGGATCAATTATCTTTTTTATATATCTTGTATTTATAGTTTTACCAGAACCTTTTTCACCATAAAAAATTAATATTGGATGTGCAATCCCTTTAATAATACTTGTAACTAATAAGATAATAAAGAGAATTTCATCATCTCTATCTTTTATTCTAAAATGCTTTGTAATTATAGATATATCTGTATTTCCAAAAAAATTTTCATCTGGTACTACTTGTGATGATGTATTTAATGTTCTAATAAATATTGGTTCTTTATGATTTATAAGTTTTATTTCATCTTTATCTATTCTAATAATTTCATTTTTCTTATTATCTAAGTCATAATAAATTACTTTTTCTCCATTTTCTATTTTCATTGAACATCTTTTAAATAGTTCTATGTTTTCTTCATTAATTATTGCTTCCGAAATCATTGCTATGATAGCTTGTTGAATACTTTCTTTATTAGGTATACTATTATTTCTTTCTCGATATCTATAGCTTATTATGGCTTTATATCTCTTAGAATCAATTTTCAAAACTTCACAACCTTTATCAGAATTTACAGCAACATATTCATCTCCATTAAAATCGCAGAAAAATACATCACCAGCATCTTTTGCCATATTAAAGATTTCATCTGCTTTCGATATTTTTTTGAAACTATCCTTATTATCAGAATCATTTTTCTTTTGTTGCTTATGTTTTTCATTATATTTTATATCATACATATCTTTTAGTTTTTCCCAGTTATTGTTCTTTTGTTTGCATTTATCATGCAAACAACTAAAGTATACCGTACCGTCATCATTATAATAAATACAGGTTCCCTTATCTTCATCATGTTCATTAAAAGGACATTTACTAAGTACTATTTGATAACTTTTATTCTCTAGCTTATTTATGTGACTAATTTCTATACCAACTCTATCTAATTCTTTTATCAATTCCAATAATTTATGTTCATATTTGATTTTTTCATCTTCTACTTTCTTCTTCGTCTTTTCAATATTACTTGAAGTCTTATTATCTTCAATATAATGTTGAATTTTAGAAGTTTCTGTTATTTCTATATTATTAGGGTTATGAATAATATGAGATCTTCTATATGGATATTCTTCAGAATCTTTTCCTTTTACACTTATGGTTCCATATAATTTAGTTATTCTTGCAGCATTAAATACTGTAATATCTACATTAATTAAATTGTCATTATATTTCTTAGCTAAAGTTTTCAAAAATGCCTTCACAATATTTTTGCTTTCTTCATTATTTTTCATATCTACCCTAAAAAGAATATGAACTCCATTTCCTGACATTGCTATTATAGGTTCCCTAAATTGATAAGAATCTCCAATCAATTCTTCAATAATTAAACTAGCTTTACTTAATGCAGCTTTAACTTGTTCGTCAGAAGCTGGAGTATTAGCTTCTCTTACAGGATCTAAATCAATTAGTATAAATTGTCTTCTTTCAATGTCCATATCTTTTATAGCATTAGAAACTCTTACTAGTTGGTTGTTTGCTTCTCTAAATACAGGATTTAATCCAATATAAACATTAGCTTTACCATCATATTTTCTTATTTCACTATTAGCTCTTAAAGGACTATCAAATATTCCTGAATATACTTTATTTTTATATAATACTCTAATTTCTACTCTTTCTTTATTTCTTGAAAATAGTTTGAAATTATTAATATTCTTCTTTGAATCCATAGGCCCAAAACTATCTTTGTAAAGTCCTTCTTTTTTTTCTTCATTTATTCTTTCAATAATTCTTTTTATTGTATTATTAACTTCTTTAATTATTCTTTTTATTGCCATTTCTTTACACTCCCTTTTCAATGTTTATCTTGTAGGCATCTATTGATGCCTACAAGCTGATTATAATTCAATATGCATCCCAAATGCACATCTCATTTATATATCTACTTTTCTTAAAAAAACCTGGAGCGTAGTATTGCCAATTATTATTCCTAAAATTTACATTTTACAATAACTATATTATTCTCTCTGTTTCTCTTTTTTTCTTAATATTTCTTACTATTCTTAAATACTTCTTTTTTAATTCTAATTCATCTTCTAAATATACATTCCTTTCAACAATTTTCTCAATTTTGGGTCCAAAAATAAACTTGAAATCATTATTTTTAGCAATTATAGACTCAATATCTAAATCCTTTTCTGTTACAAAAACTAATTTTTCTAACTTATTATATATTTTTGAAATAAACTCTTTTTTATAATTATTTACGACTTTTCTATTTCCTACATTTATATTTTCCCCTTTTGCATTTAATATTAATTTAGCTTCATTACTAACATCATATTCTGATAAAAAATAATTACTTTCATAATATTGCCACCTGCCTTCTTCATTTAGCACTTCGCATACAGCAATATTTACATTAATTCTTTCATTCTTTCTTTTGTCTTTTTTGTATCTACAATCCACAAATTTTGCTATTTCTATATCAACTTCACCAAATTTATAAAAATAGATTCTTGCTACATTCGCTTCTTTTTTTAATGATTTTAAAAGCTCTTCATAATCTAATTCTTTATAATATAACTTTAAAATTTGATTCACTATTGATAACCTAATTTTTTTACCCATTTTTTCCTCAATACACATTTGTAATCTTTCACCATTCCATTTTCCATCCTTAAATCCATATGCTATTGCATTACTAGCCAACATTGTCTTTATTTCACTTATTTCTTTATCTGTTAACTTATTCTTTATATTAATATCTTTAATACCTGATTTTCTTATATGATAATTAACACTTCCTATTCCTAACCAATCAATTATTTCTTCCTTGGTCATCTTCTTATTCATATATGCCTCAATAACCTTACTTCTAGTATCTAATCTAGAAATGTTTTTTTTCATTTTTTCTCCTTTCTAATTAGCAAAAATATTGAAATAATCGAAGTGTCGAGATATTTCTTGCTAATTATTCAAATTTTATATCTATTTAATTATCATGAAAACATTGCAATATTAGTGTTAACTTTTTCTGAAAAAGCAAAAAAAATGCATCTGAATCTACAAATGCATTTTTTTATCTTTTTTATTTATTCCTAATCTTATCAACCTTTTCTGAACATATTTTCCAAGCCATTATCCAAATTGTTTATCCTTCTAGTAATATTTTATTTTTATATTCAAGGTTAATCCCAGCCATCTGGAATATTTCTCTATTAACATTTACAGTAAGATTTTTTTTAGCTCTTATTTTTTTTGTATTTCTATCATGCCATATATTAAGAAGTTTTTTTAATTCATTCTTATATCTAGTATCAATCATTATTTTTCCACCTTTTTTATTGAATTTATATCAATCTTAAAAAAGTCTAATATTTGTAAAAAAGTTTTTCTTTTTGCTGCATAATATGAATTAAACATACTTTGCCCTCCCTTTGTTGATATATTAATATCACCATTTATTTCTTCAATAAATAAGTCAATTAAAAATTTTCTTAATGACATATATTTCATTTGTTTACCCCCTTCTTTTATGTATCTTCATAATTAACTATATGTATATAATATTTAGTGAAGGGTTATTATATAAAATTGATGAAATGTCTTAATTTATCCTTATACTGTCCAACAAAAAATAATCTTATCAATATGCATATTATAATATCAAATAATTTTCTTCTTCAGTTTTAACTTTTTAAAAATATCAATAAAAAAATCATTTGCCATTGAATAAACAAATGATTTTCTACTTTTCCTCTTTAAACTTTAATGTTGATTCTATTATTGTATATATCCATTCCTTCTCATTGCTAGACATATTATTTACTAAATTAATTATTTTCTTAGTATATATATCCTTATTATCATCACTACTAAAAAAATCTTCTAAAGTAATTCCTAGAGCATTGCAAATTTTGCTAACTATTGTTATCGTGGGATTCTTTTCACCTCTTTCGATTTGACCTAGATAAGCCCTAGTTATACCCGACTTCATTGCAAACTCTTCTTGTGACAAATTATTTAATTCTCTAAGATACTTAATTCTTTTACCAACTAGATTATCACTCATATTAATACCTCTTTACGATATATAATAAAAGATTGATTTTTTTCTTTCAACATGATATAATTTACATATAGTGATAATTATAGTTGTCATTATATATTATGGTTTTAAGGGGGAATTTATTATGTCAGATTCAAAGGTTTTCAAATTAATTGATGATGTAACCATTGAAATGGTTGCTAATGGGGTTGAATGCTTTTTACATGACAAGAAGAACCTTCATGCTGAATGCGTTAAGACAACTTAAGGTTACTTAGTTCAAGCCAAACAAGAAGAGAGTTGGAAGAAATTTGTTGGTATGGATACAGCTATTCAAGTTCACTTTATACCTACAGGCGATATGGTTTCTGTCCAAATCGGTTCTGGTAAATGGGTTGATAAAGCTGGCGCCGCTGCTGCCGGTATGATTGTATTTGCTCCATTAGCTGTTACTGCAGCTATAGGTGCTTGGAATCAAAAAAAATTGCCTGAAGAAATATTCAACTTTATTGAGCAATTTATTATGTCTGGTGGAAAAAATGTTTCAGTTGGTTCTGGGAATGTTGTAAATAGCGGTGAGGTTTTATGCCCTAATTGCAATACTCCAAACCCTTCTAATAGTAAGTTTTGCATTTCTTGTGGTTCAAAGCTAACATTAGAGTGTCCTAATTGTGGTAAGCCTATTCCTCAAGGGGTTAAGTTTTGCCCAGAGTGTGGTGCCTCAACTGTAGTTAAACATACTTGTCCACAGTGTGGAACTGAGATTTCAGATAGTCAAAAATTCTGTCCAGAATGTGGTACTAAAATAGAATAAGAATTTCTAAGACCTAACCAATATTGCTGATTAGGTCTTGATTTTCTTTATATTGGTTTGTCCCCTGTTATTATTACCACTGCATAGTCATCACTTATAAGATATACTGTCTTATAATACCCTGTTGATTTTATTGCTTCTGAATATTCTGCCACTGTTCCTTTAATAACTTTCTCTTCTAGATTTCTTATATCTTTTTCATTTTCTACTATTACTACATAGCCTCCTAAGTCAGTTATTTTTCTTTTTACTCCATATTCCTCATCTAGAACATGAATTACTCTAGAAATTTCGTCTTTTACCGGTTGTACTATGTTAACTTCCTTTACTTGCTCTTCCCTCCAAATTATTTTCATTCTTACTTTCAACCTCCCTGGGTATTAATAATTGATATTAAAAGAACTTATCCACTATTTTTTCCACATCCTTTATATCAACTCCATACTTCTTACTACTTATTAGTATTGCTTCTAATTTTGTTACTCCTTGACTTAATAGTTCTAGGACTAGTGCTATTATTTTAATAACTACTTCATATGACATTCTTTTATCTTACCTTTCATTTTTAATTTTTACTATTGTTGCTATTATAGTAACTGTAACAGATACTGTTCTTAAAACTTTTTTTAGTGATATCATCTTACCATCCTTTCTATAGATCATCTCCAGCTATTAGTACATACTCTTTATCACCTACTAATATTTCTTTTCTAAGATACACATCTATTAACTCATCAATGTCTGATTCATTTATTAATTTTCTTTTAGCCTCTTCTCTTGATGTTTCATTTACCCAAAATTCTATTATTTCATCCTTAGTAAACACCTTATCTATATAATCTTTGTCTGCTAGAAGCTCTTCCATTTGATCCGACAAGAAATCTCTAAGGTTTTTATCTTGCTCATAGATTAAGTATTTATCATTTATCATTACATAACCATTTTCTCTTAATCCATAATAATAGTCTTTTGCTTCTTGTATTGATATGTTACTTTGTAGATTTTCTTCTCCTATAACTTTATATAAAGATAGTTCTTCATCTGTTATACCTTCACTTGAAAGTCTTAACACTTGTTCTATATTGTCTATTTCATCTACTGCTACCCCCTTCACCTCCATTGTTTGAAGAAAATTCTGAATCATTTCTTTTTGGTTATCAGATATTGATTTATATTTATCTGCTAATCTTTTTACTTCATTAAAGAATACTCTATTTAGTATTTCCGACATATAGTTTATACCTCCAGTGATTGTTGTTTTCTTTTTTAATATTCCTCTGGTAGAAGCATTGTTGAATATTCTCCACTATCTATGACATAAACTTTATCTTTAGTTAATTTAGTAGAACTCTCTATTGGTATTTGCTTCTTAAGCTTATATCTAGGAACTTCTTGACTTTGCTCAATAATAAAACTATTGTCACTATTCTTTTCAAATCTAAATATTTGTAAATAATCTAGTTTTACTTTTTCCTCTACCTTTAATTCATCTATCATTTCCCACATTATATATTGTAGTCTTATATCAATCTCAGCATTTACACCTTTAGTTACATATCTTCTATCTTTCTTGAACATATTTTCCTACCTTCTTTTCATTCTTAAATGAATAAAAGTCTTAATTACTACATCAATAGCAATTAAGACTTTATATCTTACTTATTTCTTGTTTTAGCATTGTTATGAATTCCTCTGAGAACACTCTATTCTTTATTGATTCTTTTATTAAGTCTAGTAGTTCTAATTCAGTTACATCTAAGCTTCTTGGAACGTAAATATCATCACCTCTTACACTATCTTTATATAATGAGAATCTTATCTCATTCCTCTTCATTGATTTAATGTAGATCTTCTCTATACAGTATGTATAATCTTCATCCTTTACACTAGCCTGTTTTAGAAGATCACAATATTTAGTGCTTTTTATGATTTCCTCTTCAATCTTTTTAGACGTACTACCACCTCCTTTTTCTTAAATCCACCTGGAAATTTCTTCATCAGCTTCTTTTAATGCTAGTAATCTAAAAAGTTGAAAGGACTACTACCTATATAATAGTACAGGTAATAGTCCTCTTAGATTAGACTTCTATAAAATTCTTCTGTTGGATTTTCATTTTCTACTAGTAGAGTTAGCTTTTCATGCGTCTTATTATAAAATGCATTATCTTTAGCATATTTAATTGCTTCTTCATATGTTAGTTCAAAAATGTTATCTACTATACTATAGTAGAAGTCATAGTTTAGTACTCCGAAGAAATACTTAATAGCTTCTTCATATGTCATTCTTGACTGTTCTTCTAGGTCACATTCCTCATCAGTATAGTATCCATTTTTATCATTCCATTGAAGAAATTTTGTTATACTAATACGTTGTTTATCCTTATCCACATATATCCCCCCCTTCCGACAAAGTGATCATTTATCATTGTTATAATATATACTTATTTTAGTTTTAAGATACACTACATTTTCTATCATCTTATACTTTTCATTTATAGAGGTATTTTAAATCCTTAATCCCCCTTTTATAGATAATTCTTATTTATAACAGACTATTGGATACTACACAACCCGATTATTTCTATTTTCGGGTTATTATCCTATTTCCATTTTATTAATCAGTTAACAATAGTGCTTATTATTTTCTAATTTATCAAAAATTCCCGCATATTTTTAAAAATGTTGTATTTTTTGGAATAATATGTTGATTATTTTCGGGCTAAGCTGTAAAATGAACTTGTATTAATACTTAACTTAAATGTAATAGCTATTATTCATAAGGAGGTTTTTATGTTATATTTTGATAATGGTAAAATCAGACTAAATAATAGACAGTACACTATTCAAACTTCAGCCCTTTCAAACATTGTTGATTCTTTTGTTGCTCCAAGCAATAAAGTAGGCAATGGTAGTGGAGAAGCTCGTTTATATGTTTCTTCTCAAAGTGTATCTCCTATATTCAACTTCAATCCAAATATTAGTCCAATAAATAAAGGCAATAAGTCTTACATTGCTTGCAGTCATCCTTGCTTTTTATCAAGGGATAATTTATTTAAATACATGGAAGATGCTGAGATTGATTATTTTTCACCCAATAATCATTATCGCAAAGATCTATCTCTACTATATAATGATAGATTGGATTTAATTTCTGCACTACCTGATGAAATTTACTTTCATGTTTATAATCAAAATGGGGCGTTAGATTCTTCAAGATTTTATATAGGTTCTGTGGATGATGCTTGGTCTCTTATTAGAGAATTATCTCTTCCAAAACTTACTTGTGTTACAATTTATAAATTAATAAACGACTCTGACCCTTCAGATATCTTATATTATTTTGAATTGAACCATATTAGTAATCTTTCTCATCCTCTAACCTATAGTAGGAACCATCTTACTTCTACCTTAACAACTGAGATTTCGGATCAGATACAAAATGATACTACTATATCTAAAACAGAAAGAGAGACATTAATTACTTCAAGATTAGGTCAGGGTAAGTTTAGGTTAAATGTATTGTCAATAATGCCGCAATGTCCTTTTACTGGAATATCAGAGCCTTTCTTACTTAGAGCAAGCCACATAATTCCATGGGCATGTTGTTCTAATAATCATGATAGGTTAGATGGCTATAATGGTCTTACTCTCACTCCAACTTATGACGTTCTATTTGATAAGGGATATATTTCTTTTACAGATAACGGTCAATTAATGGTTTCTCCATTTTTACCTAATAATATAAGGCTGTCTTTAAACCTTTTTGAAGGACAAGTATACAACATCAATAATATTAATGGTGCTCGAAATATATACTTAGAATATCATAGAAATCATATTTTCAAAAGTAAAGAATAGCTAATACAAGCTATTCTTTACTTACTACCCAGTAACACAAAATTCAATTTGCTTACTTATAAAATTACTACTATCAGATTTATGCTCATAGTTAGCTCCAGTTATGATACTAGGTAGAGCTTTTATTATTTCACTCATTATAGCTATCAAAACATCAACCACTATAGAGTTTCCAGCTTGTTGGTATGCTTGGGTATCCGATACAACAATTTTAAAACTGTCGCAAAAGCCCATTAATCTTAAACATTCTCTTGGTGTTAATTTTCTCAATCTTCCATCAGTAGTAACATAGTTATCCACTCCTGCTCTATGCATTTTATGCATTGTCGTTAACAGTGGTCTAGCAACATCTAAATCTATTTCAGGCTTGGAGTAGAAATTCTTAGTCCCACTAGCCAAAACGTATTTTCTAACCTTTTCTGATAGAAAATACTTCTCTAAATCATGCATGGTTTTTTCTTTATCTTTGTTTTCTTCTTCAAATACAAAGTCTCCATGCCAATTGAACTGTTGGTTTTTCTTTTGACATAATTGGATATCACCATCTATTTGCGTCCATCTCTTTTGTATATTTTTACTATCTGTAACAAACTTAACACCCTTTTTATTTAGATAATACTTACCTGACACATTATCCAGTAAGTAGTCTTTCATTGTTTTATCCAGCTTTACCTTCTTAGGTTCTGAAAATTCCTTTTTTAATTCTAGGTCATTTCTGAATCCAACAACAAATATTCTCTCTCTATTTTGAGCTACTCCATAGTCTTTACTATTTAAAACCATAAGCCTCCAGGTATATCCTAAATCATCAAACACTTTACTCATTACATCCCATGTTTTACCGTTGTCATTGCTTAATACAGCTTTTACATTTTCATATATAAAGACTTTAGGTTGTATTTCTTTTACTAGTCTTGCATATTCATAGAAAAGAGTCCCTCTAGTATCTTCTAACCCTCTTTGTTTCCCAACTGTAGAGAATGATTGGCATGGGCTACCACCCACAAAAAGATCAACCTTATCTTTATATTGAGTCCCATCTATAAACGATACATTCCAATGAAAATCTTCTTCCTTTATATCATAATTCGCAAAATAACTTTTTTTAACATAATTAGATTTTTCCTTGCCTTTATACAATTCATCAACGTACTCTTTTTTCTTTTTGTAACTTTTTATTTTCTTTAGCTCTTCATGAATATGTAGGGTCTCTACTTTTTCATTAAGCATATTTAGCTGTACTATTAATTCTTTTAATTCTTTTACTATTTTATTTGTATCTACTTTGATTTGTTTGTATACAACTTTATTACTATCTTTTTTCGATAGTTCTATTATTACTGCTCTATCGATTTCTTCAATATTACCTTCTTCGTAATTTTGAATAATCTTGTTTATATCTTTCCTTACATTTTCATCTTTTAAATTATTTAACACTTCTTCTACATCTAATTCTATTGATTTACACTTTTCCTTTAATTCATGTATCTTCTTTTCTACTTTGTCTATATGTTTCTCAATATCAGTTAGATACTCATAGCTTTCTTCAATATCACTGTCAATATCCAGTCTATATACAACTTTCTTTATCCTTATTATTTCATTGTTTATCTCATTAAAATTAATACCTATTTTCCTTTTAAATATATCCACATCTCCATTATCAGATGCGAAAACTATTTTATATTCTATGCCCATTCTTTTTAGCGCATGTTCTATTGCACCAATTCCACTAAAAACAGTTGCAAGTTTTAACATTCCTACACCGCCTCTTTTTATTATAGCCGATTTATTATATCATATTTAATTATTAGTTTGTAATCATATCTTTATATTTATTATAAAGAACTTACGTTCCCTTGTAAATCCCTTAGCCTGTACTTATTTTTATTAGTTATTAAAGGGTCTATCGCATTTACTTATGGTACGGTTCTCCGTATCAGTACTAAGTGAGGTTTTTCCATACTTTAACTTTGTTATTAATTATCCTCTATATCACTTACTTTGTCTATATTATAATATTTAAACTTAATGAAGTAAGCCCAATATTTATTAATCCAAAAGAAGAAGGAGTACCTTTTACAGATACTCCTTCTTCCTTACTTAGATAATCTACTAAATTATCATCTATTTTAATTTTTATTGAATCTATTTCTCTTAGCTCATTAATTGTTATTTCTGATATTATCATATGTAACAATTTCTTCTGTTGCTCTCTGCTTATGTTGCCATTTAAAACTTTACTGAAATTCTCTAATATACTCTTTATATATTCATATGGTATTTTTTCATCTACTTCATCTGAAAGCATTTCAAGTAATGGTTGCTTTTGCTCCTGAATCTTCTTTGCTCTTTCATTTAGTTCTTTCTTCCTATCTTGAAACTCTTCTTTTGTTAGTATATCATCCTCATAAGCTTCAAATATTTTATTCTTTTTCTTTTCTATCTTTTCTAACTCTTTTTCAAGCTTTTCTAACTCCTTCTTAGCTGGATTTATTCTTTGAACTCTTTCCTTATTTACATTAGAAACTACTGTTTTAACCATTTTTTCATTAGTAAACAACTCTGATAACTTATTAAACACATATTCATTAGCTTTATCACATCTTATTGAATTAGAGTTGCATACTGCTGTACCTTTATTCTTCCAGTTACCACAAGAATAATAAGCTATTCTTTTCTTAGTTCCATCAACCAAAGTATTAGTAGTTCTTGATATAACCATTCCAGCTCCACACTTAGGACACCTTAATATTCCCGTTAATGGATACTCTCCATCATATATTCTTGAAGGTTTTCCTTTCTTGCTTTCTAAAATAGCTTGTACCTTATTCCATGTATCTATATCAATAATTGCTTCATGTATTCCATCAACTAATATTGGATTTTCATTAATATCACGTCTCCTTTTCTCTGACCAATTTTGCCTTACATTATATCTAATTTTACCTATATACGTAGGATTAGTTAGTATATCCTTAATTGAACCTACTGAAAAATTATTGCCTTTCTTAGTCTTATATCCTAGCTTATTTAACTTATTAGTTATAGCTTTATATCCTTTTCCATTAGCATACTCATTAAAAATAAATCTTACACTTTCTGCTTCTTCCTTATTTATTACAAGTATAGTATCCTTTCTTTTCTTATTTAATGAATCTTTAACCTCTTCTAAATCATATCCTAGTAAAACATTTCCGTTCCACTTTCCATCTCTAGCTCGAGCACACATACCCATTTTTACGTTTTGAGCTATTGTTCCTCTTTCCAATTCACCAACTGCTCCCATCATATGCAATGAGAATTTTCCCATAGGAGTTTCTGTTTCAAATTGCTCTGAATATGACCTAAAAGCTATTCCTCTTTTATCAAGCATATCTACAATCTCTAACAGATTTAGCATATTTCTTGCAACCCTGTTAATCTTCCATGTAAGCACAATCTCAAACTTACCCTCATCTGCATCTTTTAATAGTTCTTTTAATGCTGGTCTATTCTTAATGTTCTTACCACTAATTCCTCTATCTGAATAGCATTTATAAATCTCATATCCCATCTTATTGGCATATTCAATTAATAATCTTTGTTGTTCATCTATACTATAACCTTCTTCAGCTTGTTCTATTGTTGACACCCTGCAATAAATTGCTATTATCTTTTTCTTATTCATAATAATCTCCTTTTCCTTTACTTTGATAAATATTGAAGTTCCTAAAATTATCTTAGGAACTTCTTATCAGTTTAATAATATATATTTAATCCAATGAGTAATTCCAGTTTTACTTATACTTCAATCACTTCAATATTTTCAGTTTTAATTAGTGTTTTACACCCCTCTACCTTTTTATTGTAATCTTCTCTTCAGTATTCTCTGATAGATAATTTAATATTATTTCTGATATTACATCAATGATTTCATCTACTTTTTTCTCTCTATCCATGTCCATCTTCTCCTTTGTTATTTATGTATATTAAGCTACTTTTATTGATTCATTAATTACATGATTTATCCATGAACTTGATTCACAGAAACTTATTATAGGTATTTCATATTTAGTAATAACATTAGCTAACTCTGCTACATAATCTTTATCTATATCATCTATTGACCATATAAGAAGATTATCAATGCTTCCCTCTTTTATCTCTTTAATAAGTTCTATCATCTTACTACATTTTTTATATTCATCAACAAAAATATTTACTGTTTCTTTATTGTCTTCAAGCTCATATTTTAGCCATTGTAATCTTCCATAACCTGTTTTTAGGTTTTCTAACTTATTCTCTTTTCTTATGTAAATGCTTATTTTTCCATTGATATTAATCATTTGACTTTCCTCCAATTTAATTAATCTGAAAATATCGACATTATCGAAGTATTGAACCACGATAATGTCATTAATAAATTAAAAATCAATTACTTCTGATTCTGCTTGTATAAAATTAGCTATATCTGATATTTCCGTTGATGATTATCCACTAATAAGTTCCTTAGGACTTTTACGGATTTCAATTTTCCTCCCTACACTAGTATTGCTTGTAGAAAATGTTATGCCCTCCATAAGAAGATTAGATTTTAATTCATTTAACCTTCTACTAAGTACATTAGGTTCTTTTGCCCATAACTTTGATTGAATATCAATCTTTTCATCTTCTGCAATGGAGTTTAACACTTCTAATAATCTAGATGCTGACCCTTCAAAATGCTGTGTTTTTTCCATTAATCTAATAATTGCTGTTGCAATTGGATTGGAGCTAACGGCTTCATCATTAGCTTTATATTGATTATTAAGGTAGGCTTTTAAAAACTTTTCTCCACCAATACCACAAGCTTCTGCTATTGCATATCCCCATCTAGTAAAATCAGCCATTCTTCCTAACTTCTTTAATTTCACGTTAGGATAAATAGTTAAAGCTTTTGATATCGTACTAAATATAGCTCCTAACATTTTAGGTTTATCTCTGTTGAACTCTTCCCATACTTCACTTTCTTCCTTTCTTTCATCCTCTGATATTCTTTCAAGTCCTAAAAGTAAACTTCTATCTAGTAAATCTGGTCTTGTTGCCACAACATTTATTCCATTAAGAATTACTGGCACTTTATACTCATATATATTCTCCTCGTCATCTGTATAAAGCTTTCTTCTGCTAAATCCTCCCCCTGTAGCAGCTGTGCATAATATGTCGCTCTTTTCTGCCGAAATACTATCTATGTTATCAAAGCATGGTAAGTAATTATTATGTAAAACTAATGATAAATCTGTTGCACTCTTAGGCATTGATATTACATCTCTTGCTGATGGGTCAACTATGCTTCTATCCATTCTCATGGTAGTTGTTTTTGATGCTCCCTTTTCGCCATGATAAACTATTATTGGGTTTCCTATACTTAAAAATTTAGTAACAGTACTAACCGTATGTAAAATTTTATCTTCATCTGTCTTAAATCTATAATGTTTATTAATTATAGATATGTCATCATACTCTTCTGGTAAAACCTGTGGTTTCATTGTCTTACGTCTTGTAAATAATATTTGTCCACTATTATCAATCTTCCAACCTTCCTTAGTAATTTTTATGAACGACCATTCCTTATCACCTAGGTCATAATAAATAGCTCCATCTCTTTCCGTACACCTTTTAGCTACATTAATCTCTTCTCCATCATATTGAGCTAAAGCCTCTAATACACTTACTGCTTGATTAATTGAATCTTTAGATGGAGCTTTTTTAGTTTCCTTGAAAAATCGCTTAACTAAAAAAGATTTATAGTCCTGTCCATTAATTTTAAGTACTAACGGATTTCCTCCTCTCTTTATAGCTACATACTTTTCATTTAATTCATCATGGAAAAACTCATCTTCTTCCTTCATTGCCATTTCAATCATTATATCTGCTTGGCTTTTCTTCTCCTCTTTAGGATTAGTTTCAGAAACTTTAGATTTTTTTCTTTTGGCTTTAGGCTCATAAAGTTCTCTTAGACTTTCCCAATTTTCCTCTGAACAACTATCATGATGGCATATTGCACTAATCCCTCCATCTTTAAATTGGGTTACTGATGCTGATGTATCCGTATGATTACAATTCCAAGGACATTGTTTTAATACATGACACTTTCTATCACCTTCCTCTTTTATCCTATGTATCTCTATTCCATGCTTATCTAGCCATTCCTTAACATCAAATTCACCTTGAATTTTACTAGTATTATTTTGCTTTTTAGCTTGAGTTTTATTTTCCTTCTTAGGCATAAGCTCTGCTATTTTGTTTATTAAAGCTTCATTTACTACCTCAAACTTTTCTGGTATTTCTACAATCTTTGACCTTCTATGAGGTCTGCCTTCAATGCTATCTCCTTTACAAGCAATAGTTCCATAAAGCTTGGTTATTCTAGCTGGATTATAATTAGTAGTATCGACTTTTGCTTTCTCTGTACTGAATTTATTATCTAACACTTGTAAAAAAACTTTTATATTTTCAGTTACTTCCTTAGTATTAGGTAAATCTAACTTGTACAATAAGTGATACCCATTTCCACTACATGCTTTAACTGGCTGTGGAAATTCGTTATCATTTAAAAACAACTTAACTTCCTCAGCAACTTTATTAGCATATTCAAGTTCTTCATCAGTTGATGAAATTCCTGATGCTCTGCATGGGTCAATATCAATAAGTAATAATTTTCTTCTTATAATATCTGAATCTGATGTAGTATGTTGTGCATAATTTAGTAACCTATCCTTTGCTCTTGCCATTAAATCATCTGAAAAAACATTAAGTGTGAAAAAAATATTATCTACACCATCATGTTCTTGAATATCACTTAAAAGCTTGTCCTTATCAATATAGTATCCACTTCTAGTTCCTTTTTTTGTTTTAAGCATTCTAACCTCTAATGGAATTTCCATCTTTTCTAAAACTTTTAACCCTTTCATTACTTCTTCTCTTAATTCTGAATTTCTACTAATCATTTTATTTCCTCCTAAATCTTTGTAATCGTTTACTAAATTGCGTAGTATAAATCGATTCGCAATCTTTCCCTATAAATAATTTTGAATTTTTATTTATATTTATTCATAGCTAGCTTTGTTTTATTTACTTTATATTTTGTATTATACCAATATTTTTTTATATGTAAATACCCTCAACCCTTTGTATATCAAGGGTTACACGTATTTTAATTCACTATTTTTCAATTGCACTCATCACCCTCAACCCCAAGACTTCCTGGCATCAAAACCTAAGCAAATTTTTATGCCTGGATTTCCTTGCTCTTAACCCTATCCCCCTCAATCCATTGATTTTACTTGGTTTATAGCCACTTTCGCCCTTATGTATTTTATCCCCATTTGCATATTTATACTTAAATCTCTGTAATTTTTGCATAAATATTTTTTTATTTATTTTTTTCACCTC
Organism: Clostridium sp. HCP1S3_C6; assembly: GCF_052066735.1. Lineage (NCBI taxonomy): Bacteria > Bacillati > Bacillota > Clostridia > Eubacteriales > Clostridiaceae > Clostridium > Clostridium sp. HCP1S3_C6. The sequence goes on along the minus strand of NZ_JBQHRN010000033.1, from coordinate 519 downwards.
TTCCTACTTGTACATAAAATATCGTTATTATCGTTATATGTATAATACGATAGCAACGATATCTTTCTCTCTTATAGTAAAAAAAATACCCTCCACTATATTATCCTTGTAAAAAACTCACTTAATATTTATATAAAATTTAGTAAATATTAAGTGAGTTTTTAATTAATTTATATTCTTTATTATCTTCCTTATAAAACTTTCAGATACTCCAACCATAGCTGAAGCTTTTTCTACTGCTTGACTTTCTGATAGCCCACTAGCTATTAGTTGTAATACTAAACCTATTATCTTCAACACTGTTAATATATCCATTTTAATACTCCTCTGCTAAAAGCATTATATTATACTCATTCTCATCAATTATGAATATCTTTAAATCTTCTTCTATTAAACTACCTAAATTATTGTTGGTGTCAATATAAATTCCCCGAAAAAGGGAAAGAAAATTCCCCACCTTTGGGTATAATTAATTCAAGATTATTTTTTTATAATCCATTTAATTTTTCTTGTCGTTGT
>NZ_JBQHRN010000032.1:0-28723 GCF_052066735.1 Clostridium sp. HCP1S3_C6 | reverse complement strand
TTTTTAAATTCTTCTGAATAAGTTTTTCCTTTCATAAATTACCTCCAATAATTACTATATTTAGTATAACTTATACCAATATCCTTTGTCCAAATAATTATAGGGGCTTAAGAGATGGTATTAAATTTATTATCCAATTATTATTGAGTAATTCATCATTTACATTAATGATTTTTTCTAATTGTTCTGTATAATAATTTAAACCACTGGACTTATTGTTCTTAACATCTAGTATATACCCTCCATTATAATTATCGAATTCCGGATTTCTTTGTTTTTCGTAATTTTTATCATATAACCAGTATTGATGATAATCACTGATATAATATATTTCATTTTCATCATCATAATTTACATTTGACAATATACACATACAATCACCCCATTTTATTAAATATATTTATTATATTCTAATAAATATATTTAGATAATTTGTTTAATTAATATGTATATTATGTAAATTATATATTTTTTGATTGTTTTATAACAAAGTTTGATCAAAATATCCACTACAAATGGCTTATTTCCAGAAGAACCAAATAGTGCTTTTATAACAAGGTCAAATCAAAATTAATCATTTAATATAAGTAATCAGATTATTTTTTTTATAAAGTTTAAACTAAATAGTAGATTTCTAACGTAGTTAAGCCATTTATAAGTATTTCTACACTAAATAATGATTAAACTTTATTTAAAAGTCACAAAAATCACATTTAATTTTTCATTTAGTTTTATATTAGTTGCTTATTTGATTTTCTGTTTTATACAGCTATCCCAGTAATAAATTATAACTATCCATATATGCTATAATTACACCAATTATATTAATTTGATTTATATCCTTATTACCTTTTAGAATATCTAATGTATTCACATATCTTATATATATTAGCTTCATTACAACACTTTTCATTTCATCAGCATATTCTATTTCATTACAATTTCTGTTTGTTCTAATAACTATCTTTTTTTATATCCACTTAATTTTTCTTCCACAATTGTTGTGGTCAAGCATTTTTGTAACATCTAACCCTAATTATTGTTAAATCTTGCTTCAAATGGAGTTAATCCATTATTAAAAGTATGTGGACGTAAATGGTTGTACCACACATATGCATAATCATAGGTACAATCATTTAGTTCTTTATCATTATAATAATAATGTTGATTGATAAGTTCTCGCTTTAAAGTATTAAAATAACGTTCCATTGAAGCATCGTCGTAGGGATAACCTGCTTTACTCATACTTTGAGTGTTAGTGGTAAAATAAATTTGGTTCTTCCGCAAATATTCGTTTTTACATAACATCAATTTTGCAGCGAGAAGTTTTTGACTACACCTACCATACATTGTTCGTTTTATCATTTTTAATTTGCTGTTAGTACCTTCAACAAATCCATTACTTAGAGAACTACAAACTGAATTTTCAATAGCTTCAATATCTCTTAATAAGCCCCTAGTAAAAGAAGATATTTCTGAAATATCTGTTTGCATATATTTTTCTATAAATATATACAATAATGTTAAACTCTTGTTTTTAAACAATTCTCTAAATTCAATGATACATTTTTTTAATTCTAATATTTTAGGATGATTAAGAATTATATAATCTTTCTCTACTTTATCTAATTGGGCATCCATCCATAAATAATCAAAGATGTAATTCCTCTTTATATAAATATATTTAGTATCACTAGCACCTTTACTGGTTTTTATACTATTGTTATTAGGAGAATATTTGTTTATATTAAGATTATTATCCTTAACAATTTTACGAATCATATGTCTGGCATTGCTTCTTGATAGATTGTATCCTTCAGTTATTAATATATCTATAATTTGCTTTTCAATATACCCATCAATTATCAAACTAATAATTCTATTTTCATAAGGATTATATCTTTTTCTGAGATGTTTGCATAAATCATATGGATTGCCTTTGATATATTTTCTTATGGTACGTCTATCTTTGCCTAGTAATCTTGATATTTCACTTATTGAATAACCTTGTTTTTTCATTTGTTGTATTTTATGTATTAATTTAATGCGTATTTGTTCAGCATCTGTAAAGTTATCCACAGTTTTTAGGATTTTTTTTACTAGGTTCCTCATTATGTGAATTAGTTTGATTTTCAATTTTAATACTTGAAGGAATTTCTTTATATAAGGCTTTTTTTATGGCTTGTAGTAAATTTTGGTGAATATGAAATCTATCTGCAATTTGCATTACCCCTGGCAATTCTTGTTCAATAACTTTAGCATAAGCGCTTGCGCGGTCTCGGGTAACTGTTTTTATATGTTTATTTTGTTTTAACCATTTTGATAGTGTTTTACCATCTCTACCATCTAATATAGTTATGGGATTATGTGTTTTTTCATCAACAATAATTGTTCCATAATTATGCCTTTTCTTAAAAGCAAAATCATCTATTCCAACAGTGCTACTGCAAGTATTTGTATTCATAGCATCATACTTTTTTAGTAATATCTTAATAATTGTATCTCCGCTAACTTTTATTTTCATATTTTTTGCGATACGCGCAGCTCCTTCACAACTTGTTTCTAAAGCTAAACTACATAAAAAATCAGATAATCGTTCTGTCATTCTACTATAATAACTTATAAAACCTTCAAATGATTCTACTATTGTTTTATTAGTGCAATTAATATTCTCACAATCATATTCATAGGCACTAATTTCTAGCCATACTTGTTTATTTAAAATAGGTAAATCCTGAACTTTTCTTGTATAAGTTCCATGATATTTAGTACTAATTTTATTGCATTTAGGGCAAATACAACTACTATTTTGAGATTTTAATTTTATTTTTATATCAGTATCACTTTCAGATACATTAATAATTTTAAATTGTTTGCTTGGAAAAAAATTTTGTAAATCTATTGATGAATCACACATAAAAAATACCTCATATATACATATAAATTAATATACATATTATAACACAAGTACGGATATGTGCGGAAGAACCGAATTTATAGGCTCTTCCGCAAATATTCGTATTAACGGAAATAATATTTGTAAAAGCATTGATAAATGTACATTTAAAATATATGAACACGGATTTTTACGGAAGAACCAATTTATATTGACACCAACAACTGTATCCTAAATTTTCAAATATAACATTTTTCAGATCACCTATTGACTTCACATAGCTGGTCTTGTGGTAGAGTCTGTCTTTTCTATAAATCTAGTGTTTTCAATGCCTTACACTATTTTTTAGCTACTTCTAATCACTTACCATTTTTAGCATTATGTAGTTACTTTTTTATCCTTAATTTCCCTTAATCTGTTAATCTAATTTTATCATGCTACACCTTTGATTTCTACACTAAGTAATTTACATAAACAAAAAAATACCGTTGTGATTGAAGTATCAACATTTCAGTTACAACGATATTTTCTTCTACTTTAGGTTGAAAGGGGGCATAGGAGGTAAAAATTTTGAAAAATACTTTTTAGCTTTATCGTCTAAAAATTACTATTCAATTTTATCTAGCCCTTTGACCCTATTCACTACATTATTAATATTATGCAGTCTTATTTCTTTATAGGAATACCTATTTTGCTACCTCCTATAAATTCTAACTATTATGCATTAAGATTATTATTTTTTTGAATCTAGTGTACTTTAATTATCTTATTTTATTCTTTCTAAATCATCATTAAAATTCAAATATTTATCACCCAAGTCCTTTTTTACTATTTGTATATTTTTTTCAGATAATAGTTCAAATAATTTTTTAGTTACCTCCACTGCATTTAATCCTTCCTCTTTATAAATTTCGGCTAAAAATAAATATATACAAATTTCTTCTGTAACCGTAAACTCTTCACCATGTTCATACTCATTTAAAACTGCTAGAATCACTTGTGCCTCTGTAAATCTCATTTCTCTATAAAATGTTTCAAAATCTTCCCTTACACAATTCCTTAACTCTTCATATTCAAATATCATTCTTCATACCTCCTTATTTTATTCAACATAAATATTTAACTTAATATTAGGAAATTTTCTTCTAAATTCTAATATTATATTAGAACAACTTTGACAACATGGAAGCTCTGAATATAGATTTATTGTTCCTGAAATATTAGGGTCTTTTATCTGTCCAGCAATATCCTCAAGTATCTTCGCTTCAGTATCATGATATCTTGGAAATTTATCAACAACATAAGATGTAAATAAACGTTCATTTTCAGGCTTCAAATATGAAAAGTCGCTAACATTACTGCCCTTGCTCTCAACTGAATTTATTTTGCTATGTGCTACAAATTCCTTTTTTATTCCATCAATATCTACTTCTGCCGCAGCCATATTTCCTCTTTTACTTAAATTAGTATTAGGCATTTCAGATCGAATATTGCTGATTTTATTCTTTAAAGTTTTCTTGACAGCTTCAGCTGCCCCCTTTGGGCAGAGTCTGTCCTTTCTATAAACCTAGCATTTTCAATGTTTTGTTCTATTTTTAACTACTTTTTATCACTTACCATTTTTAGTGTTATGTAGTTAGTATTTCAATATTAAGTTTCTTAAATCTATTACCCTAATTTTATCACACTGCTTGTCTTATTCTTATATTGATTAATATACTTAAATAAAAAATACCGTTGTAATTGAAGTATCGACATTTCAGTTACAACGATATTTTCTTTAAGTGAGAATCTGAATCTTTGATTCAGCTCTTCGAACTTACACCTACGAATACATATGAGTAGTGTGTTTCTTTCTAAACAACAGGGGATAAGGTGGTAAATATTTTAGAAAATACTTTTTAGCTTTATCAACTAGAAATTACTTTTCAATTTTATCTGCCACTCTACCCCCTTTGCCCCTATTCACTGCATTCTTAAAATTATGCAGTAACTTATTTATATACTTTCCGCCGATTTTAATCATTTTAGAACAATTATATTTTTATGCTATCAGATTTAATATAATTATGAAGTGACCTTTATATATTTACTTGATATATTGTCCGCCAACCATACTTTATTAGCACTTAATGTCTTAATACCAAGCTTATTAGCACAAATTTCAAGAATAACTGGCTACCAACATCATGTCTTTTATCAACTTGAAGTACAGTTTCGATATTACATATCACTTATACTTATCATATTTTTCACAGTATATTTATCACCTAAAAGATTACATAATCCAACATATATTTTTTGAACTTTCTTTTTGAAATCTTCCTTATCTCCTTCATTAGCAAATCCAACATACTTAAATTCATTCTTATTATTAAGATATAATGAATCAAATGTATCTTGTAAATCTTCTAATAAACGGCTGATATTTTTATCTTTCTCAACCTCTTCAACTAAATCATTATCAATAAAATCTCCATGTTCATCGTATATCCAAATTGGATAGCATTGATAATCCAACATTAATCGTATTTCCTTCTTCATCTTTTCATACTCCTCTCTTTACTTAGGTATTGATTTAGGATTAGCACCTACTATAAACCCATTATCACCTACTGAAATTGCCACTCTCTGGAGTTTTCCTTCATACATCACCTCATAAATGGTTCTAGTTCTCTGTGTTCCTACAACTTTACCATCTTTTAGGGCAGTCATAATAAAATCTGATATATTATCTTCAGATACTCCTTTAGTTGCAAATTGTTCTGCATGCTTAAGTATATGTTGTAATCCAGCATTATCATTTCCATTTTCTAACCATACTAATTTACCATCAGCAGTTTTTGTTACTGCAACTACATCATCTGGATTATATTTTACACCACTCTTAGATAATTCATCTAATAATTCAGCTGAATTCCATTTAGCTTTACTTACCCCCTTAAATCCAATCTTAGCAAAATCATCTGCAGAAGTTACTCCAACCTTCTTTAATTCTTCTATTGAATTAATTCCAAATTTTCCTAAATTTTCTTCACCTATTATATTTAACTTAACTAAGTCATCTACTGAAGAAAATCCTAGCTTACTTAAATCATCTGCTGATGTTATTCCTTTTGCTAGTAAATCATCTGCATTTATTATACCATTTTTTATCAAATCATCAGAAGACTTTATTCCTGCCTTTACTAAATCATCTACACAATTAGCATTCTTTAAGAATATTCTTTGCCTTAAAACTTTTACTATATTGCCTTCTGACATTGTTAAGTCTAATTTTGATAATAATCCTGTATCTAATGATTCACTTATTGCTGCCTTTGCATAGTTTACTCCTTTATCTGCTATTACTGCAATTACTATATCTCCTACTACTCTTCCTAGCTTTCTTGCTATAGTATTTGCATTTCCATCTCCCATTTCTTCTATGCATTTTTCTGCACTACTCACTATGCTATTTATAAATGCTGCACTTTCACCTGTTATTATTCCTGCTGGTGATATAGCCTTTAATATAAATACAATACCTTCTAGTGCGTTTATAGGATCATCTGCTATACTATAAATCATATCTCCTATTGAATAAGCAGAATCAAACATTCCTAATAAGAAATTTTGTCCTATTGTTAATCCTGTTACATTTGCATTACCTATACCATTTTTAAATAAACGCACCTTTCATAACAAATACTTTGTCGTGAAAGGTACATTTTACTTTTGCTATAAAATTATCTTGACTTATAAATTAACTGAAATAATGTCTATATAATTATATTCTTCCTAAACTTCTATCAGCTTCAACTTGAAGAAATTTAGTTTTAGGTCCCATATACTTCTGTGCAGTCGTAAGAATTTTTTTGTCATTTCCTAATATTTCCAATACAGTTGTTGAAAATATGTTAATTAAGTCCTCATCTTTACAATTAGATACTTCTTCAAAATAGTCAAAAATATTATTTAATAAGTCAACATCCTTATTATCATTTATTAATTTAATAATATCTGGCATAAAAATATCTTCTATTACAACAGTTTCTAATAGTTCTCCATATTCTTCTATTGACTCTCTATACTTATTCTTTGTTGATGGCAAAAATTCTTGCATTACTCTAAAAAACTCTTCTGATTGTTTACTCATCCTTACACTTCCTCCTATTCAAAAAGATTAATTGCTTCTTCTAAATCAGTTACCAAAGCTTCTGCAATATCCAAATCATTTAATCCTAACTCATTACTATTAATAATCTTTTTTAATTGTTTCACTCTTTCGCATGCCTTTTTTAAATGTTTAGTACTACCTTTACTAAATTCATCAACTAAAACTGCTGCTGTTCCACCATCACCTATTATTGCCCCTTTTCTATAAAGTTCATTTGCTATTTTACTTAACTTTTGATTTTGTATTGCTGATAATAGCTTTTCTCTAGTAGTCCCTGTTAATTCAGGCATAGTATCTAATATATTTTGTACTCTTGTTTTATTTATTTCGCTACAACCTTTAAACCCAATCCTAGCAAAATCATCCCCAGAAGTTACTCCAATCTTCTTTAATTCTTCTACAGAATTAAGTCCTAGCTTTTCTAATTCTTCTTCACCTATTATATTTAACTTAACTAAGTCATCTACTGAAGAAAATCCTAGCTTACTTAAATCATCTGCTGATGTTATTCCTTTTGCTAGTAAATCATCTGCATTTATTATACCATTTTTTATCAAATCATCAGAAGACTTTATTCCTGCCTTTACTAAATCATCTACACAATTAGCATTCTTTTAAGAATATTCTTTGCCTTAAAACTTTTACTATATTGCCTTCTGACATTGTTAAGTCTAATTTTGATAATAATCCTGTTACCGGCTCACCCGTAAACGGGTCTATATATTCTTTCATACTTATCTGCCCTGCTATTTGATCTTCTTGAAGTTGATTTTGTATATATTTTTGTATTGCATTTTTGTTTCTTCCTACTGTATCTACATAATATCCTCTGCACCAAAAATGCCTATTTCCATATTTATATTTTAAATTTGCAAATCTATCAAAAATCATCAAACTACTTTTTCCTTTTAATATTCCTATAAATTTTGACACACTCATTTTCGGTGGAATTGCAACAAGCATATGTATATGATCTGGACATGCATTTGCTTCTATTATTTCAACTCCACTTCTTTCACAAATTGCCCTTAATATCTTACCAATTTCAACTTTATATTTTCCATATATTATTTGTCTTCTATACTTTGGAGCAAATACAATATGATATTGACATCTCCATTTAGTATGTGTTAAGTTATCTATGTCGTTCACTACAACGACACCTCCTATGTTATTATTTGCGATTGTCAGTCGCTAACATTTTAACATAGGAGGTTTTTTCTTTATAGTCTTTCTATTTTCTGGGCAGAGCTAAAGCCATATTCTCCACTAGCAGAGCTTAGTGGTTTTATAGACAAGAAAAAGGCTAGACATTTCATATTCAAAAATGTCTAGCCTTCTAAGCTCTATATTTGTTAATACTAAACATCTAAATTTAGTATTAACTTTATCTCTAGTTTTAATTCAACTTTGTTTAAAAAAGTGAGACTTTATTTAAAAAGTTGAAACTTTATTTAAAATATTTAGACTTTGTTTAAAAACTACAAAAATATCTTATTTGGTTGGCAAAATTATTCTACAGTTACAGATTTTGCTAAGTTTCTTGGTTTGTCTATATCATATCCTTTTTCTTTTGCAGTATAATATGCTAAAAGCTGAAGGGCTACAGCTGCAACTATTGGTGCAACCCTATTTGATATTCTTGGAATATATATAACTTTATCAAATACAGATGGATCAAGTTTATCTCCTTCATATGCAACACCTATAACATAAGCACCTCTTGCCTTAACTTCTACTACATTACTTACCATTTTGTCCCTAAGTTGTTCTTGAGTAAGTAATGCTATAACTTTTGTGCCTTCTTCGATTAAAGCTATAGGTCCATGCTTAAGTTCACCACCTGCATATGCTTCAGAATGAATATATGTTATTTCTTTAAGTTTTAATGATCCTTCTAAAGCTAAAGAATAATCTATTCCTCTTCCTAAGAAGAATAAATCTTTTGCACTTGATATAGTTTTTGCAACTTCTTGAATTTGGCTTTCATTTTTAAGAAGATCTTCTATTTTTTCTGGTACTTCTAATAAACCTTCTATTATAAGTTCTTCAATATTTTTATCTAAAGTTCCCCTAAGTTCGCCAAAATAAAGACCTAATGCATACATTACTATAAGCTGAGTTGTATATGCCTTTGTAGATGCAACAGCAATTTCAGGTCCTGCCATAGTATATATAACATGATCAGCTTCTCTTGAAATTGTGCTTCCTACAACATTTGTAACTGCAAGAGTTTTTGCTCCCTTACGCTTACATTCTCTAAGAACTGCTAATGTATCTGCAGTTTCTCCTGATTGGCTTACTGATATAACAAGTGATTTATTAGTAACAAGCGGATCTCTATATCTAAATTCTGATGCAATATCTACTTCTACTGGAATTTTTGCATGTTTTTCTATTGTAACTTTTCCCATAAGCCCAGCATGATATGCAGTACCACAAGCTACTATAAACACTCTGTCTATTGCTTCAAGTTCTTCTTTTGTTAAAGTAAATTCATTAAAATTAATTCCATTATCTTTTGAAATTTTGCCACGCATAGTTTCTGTAATTGCTTTAGGTTGTTCATGAATTTCTTTTAACATAAATGAATCATAGCCACCCTTTTCTGCAGCATCTTGACTCCATGTTACTTTATATATATCTTTCTTAATTTCAGTTCCATCAGCATTTAATAATTTAACTCCATTTTTAGTTATTTCAACAAATTCCTTATCTTCTAATAAGTATACATCTCTTGTATGAGCTATTACAGCTGGAATATCAGATGCTATAAATGTTTCACCTTCTCCAATTCCAACTATCAATGGACTATCTTTTCTTACTGCTATTAATTTATCTGGTTCATTTCCACATATTACACCTAAAGCATAACTACCTTCAAGTTTGTCAGTTGCCTTTACAACTGCAGTAAAAAGATCACCTTCATAATAGTAATCTATTAAATTAGGCACTACTTCTGTATCTGTTTGAGATGAAAATGTATATCCTTCACCTTTAAGCCATTCTCTAAGTTCTAAGTAATTTTCTATAATTCCATTATGAACTACAGTAATATCACCCTTTGAACTTTGATGTGGATGTGAATTAACATCTGATGGTTCGCCATGAGTAGCCCATCTAGTATGTCCTATACCCACTGTACCTTTAAGTGGAGTTGCCTGTAAATCCTTTTCTAAATTTTTAAGTCTACCTTTACGTTTAACTACACTAACATGATTATTTTCAACTACAGCTACACCAGCTGAATCATATCCTCTGTATTCTAATTTTGACAATCCTTCTATTAAAAATGAAGTTGCTTGCTTATTTCCAACATAACCTACTATTCCACACATATTTTTCTTCCTTCCATTTAATTATTTTTCATTATTAAAACTCACCCAAGCTACATAATTAAAATAAGGCATAATAATCCTAGAGTCTAAAAGCCTTAAAAATGAAAGTTTTAACACCTGACTGAATTTGTACTATAAATCACTTTATAGCTTTACCAGTCGTTTACGGTAGTGTGTGATACCGTGGGACATCCGCCGAAAATTTCGATACTCCCCATCCTCGTCAACTAATAAAATATATATTATTAGTTCTGGCGCTTTTTTCTTAATTTTTATTTACTTACTTTCATATACCATCTCCTTATTATACTTTACTTTATGCCATATTATTCATTCTATCATATTTTTTTTAATTGTCCATATCTAATGTTTTTTAAAAAACACCATCTATTTTTATTATTAACTTTAATATTAAGGAAAGCAATTAACATTATTGTTAAATATTATGGTATACTATTTTTTATTAAGAAAATATATCTTTAATGAGAGGTGTAATAAAATAAATGAACTCAGAAAAAATACATGCAAGATTTAGAGAAGTATTTAGTTTAAAATGGGATAATGCTTCTCCAGAAGAAATCCGTTCTTCAATATTATCAGGTTCTAAACTTCAAGGTACTAATATGTGTATATTAATTCTTGCAATATTTATAGCATCCATAGGTCTTAACATGAATTCCACAGCAGTTATTATTGGCGCCATGCTTATATCCCCACTAATGGGTGGAATAATTGCAATTGGTTATGGTATAGCTACTGATGATTTATCCTTTGCAAAACTTGCTGCCTTTAGGCTTACATTTCAAGTAACTATATGTATAGTTACCTCTGCTCTATACTTTACAATTTCACCTATATCCACAGCCCACTCTGAACTTCTTGCTAGAATAAGCCCTACAATATGGGATGTTTTAATTGCTATTTGTGGTGGTTTTGCTGGTATTATAGGTTTAACAAGAAAGGAAAAAGGTAATGTTATTCCAGGCGTTGCTATTGCTACAGCATTAATGCCACCACTTTGTACTGCAGGATACGGTCTTGCAACTCTTCAATTAAAATTTTTCTTAGGTGCATTATATTTATTCTTTATAAATGGATTTTTTATATGCTTAACTTCAATTATTGTAATGAGACTATTAAAACTTCCATGCAAAGAAATTATTAATGAAAAGGCTCGTACAAGACTTCATAGAAATATAAAAATTATTGCCATTGTTACAATAATACCAAGTGTAATATTTGCCTGGGATATTGTGATAGATAGTATGTTTGATAATAATGTTAATAACTATATAAATAATGAATTTGATTTTGAAGATACACAACTTGTTCAATATAAAGTTGATAAAGATAATAATACACTTGAAGTTGCTCTTTTAGGTAAGAGAATAGATGATAATACAATTAAAAAGCTTCAAAATGACTTATCAAATTATAATCTTTCAAATATAGAACTACATGTAACACAAACTGAAGTTTCTGATGGAATAACATCAGACGAAATAGAAAAGCTTATTGCAAAAGAAATTGATAATACTGATAATAAAGATGAACTAGAAAAATTAAAGTCAGAAAATATAGCCTATAAAGCACAGCTTTCAAAACTTGACAGCGAAAAATTTGATTATGAAAAAATAACTAAAGAATTAAAAGCCTTATACCCTCAAATAAAATCTTGCTCTATTGGTACACAGCATTCTTATGATACATCTAATAATAGTTCAAATACTGATTTAGTTTTAATTTTATCATTACCAGCTGCACTAACAGATCAAGAAAAAAATCAAATTACTTCATGGATAAAAGCATCAACTGAAACTACATATAATATTAAAATAATGGAAGAAATATCATAAAAAAATGTGCTTAAAATATTTTAAGCACATTTTTTATAATTAAACTGCTTCATCAGCCTTTTCAAACTGTGAATTATACAAGTTTGCATAAAAACCATTCTTCTTTAGAAGTTCTTCATGGTTACCTTGCTCTACAATATCCCCATCTTTCATAACAAGAATCAAATCTGCATCACGAATTGTGGATAACCTGTGTGCAATAACAAAACTTGTTCTTCCTTTCATTAAATTATCCATAGCCTTTTGAATAAGTACTTCTGTTCTTGTATCAACTGAACTTGTTGCTTCATCTAGTATAAGTATTTTAGGATCAGCAAGTATAGCTCTAGCTATTGTTAATAATTGCTTTTGACCTTGAGAAACATTACTTGCTTCTTCATTTAATACCATGTTATATCCATCAGGAAGAGTTGAAACAAAGTGATGAACATGAGCAGCTTTAGCTGCCTCTTTTACTTCTTCATCTGTAGCATCAAGTTTTCCATATTTTATGTTATCCCTTATTGTACCATTAAAAAGCCATGTATCTTGAAGTACCATACCAAACATTTCTCTAAGTTCAGATCTATTAAAATCTCTTACATCATGACCATCAATAAGTATTGCTCCTGAATTTACATCGTAAAATCTCATAAGAAGCTTTATCATAGTTGTTTTACCAGCACCTGTTGGTCCAACTATAGCTATCTTCTGACCTGATTTTACTTTTGCACTAAAATCGTTAATTATTATCTTATCTTCATTATATCCAAAGTGAACATTTTTAAACTCTACATTTCCTTCAAGCTTATCAATTTTAACTGGATTTTCTACAGTTTGATCTTCTTCCTCTTCTTCTAAAAATTCAAATACTCTTTCAGCAGCTGCTGCAGTTGATTGCATTAAATTTGCTACTTGTGCAAGCTGTGCTATAGGTTGATTAAATGTTCTTACATATTGTATAAATGATTGAATATCTCCAACTTCTATTACATCTTTAATTGCTAGGAACCCTCCAAGTATTGCAACTCCCACATATCCAAGATTTCCAACAAAAGTCATAATAGGCATCATAAGACCAGATAAAAATTGTGATTTCCAAGCTGATTTATATAATTTATCATTTGTTTCATTAAATGTTTTTATAGCATCTTCTTCACCATTAAATACTCTTACAACATTATGGCCACCAAATACTTCTTCAACTTGACCGTTAACATTTCCTAAAAATTCTTGTTGATCTTTAAAGTACTTTTGAGACTTCTTTACTACTGAACCTATAAATCCAAGAGATATAGGAAGTACTAAAAGTGCTACTACAGTCATAGAAACGCTTATTGATAACATCATTATTGTTACACCAATAATAAGGGTAACTGATGTAATAAGCTGTGATAAACTTTGATTTAAACTTTGACTTAATGTATCAATATCGTTTGTAATTCTTGATAATACTTCACCATGAGTTTTTGTATCGAAATATTTCATTGGCATTCTGTTTATCTTTTTAGATATTTCATCTCTTAAATTATATGATACCTTTTGCGCAACACCACTCATTATAAATCCTTGAATAGAAGAAAATATAAGACTTACAACATATAATGCTATTAAAGCTAAAAGAATTTTACCTATAGCTTCAAAATCAATTCCAGCACCGTCTCCAGATATTTTTGACATTAATCCTTCAAATATTTTTGTTGTTGCTTTACCTAATATTTTAGGTCCTACTATTGAAAATACTGTTCCTGCTATTGAAAATAAAATTGCAATTATCATTCCAATTTTATATTTACCAAGATAAGAAAGTAATTTTTTCATTGTTCCCTTAAAATCTTTTGCTTTTTCGCCTGCAGCCATTGCTCCAGGTCCACCACCCATTGGGCCTCTTTTTCTAGGTCTGTTTTCTTTACTCATTTTCTAGCTCCTCCTTTGAAAGTTGTGATGAAGCTATTTCCTTATAAACTTCGCAATTCTTTAAAAGTTCTTTATGGGTACCCTTTCCAACAATTTTACCTTCATCTAAAACAATTATTTGATCTGCATGTAAAATTGTACTTATTCTTTGGGCAACTATAAGTACTGTACTATTTCCAGTTTCTTTATTTAAAGCCTTTCTAAGTGCTGCATCTGTTTTAAAATCAAGAGCTGAGAAACTATCATCAAATATATAAAATTCAGGTCTTTTTACTATAGCTCTTGCAATTGAAAGTCTTTGTTTTTGACCACCAGAAACATTTGAACCACCTTGTGCTATAGGAGAATTATATTTTTCCTCTTTAGCTTCTATAAATTCAGTTGCTTGTGCAATAGAAGATGCTTTTTTTATTTCATCAATATTTGCATCTTTTCTACCATATTTTAAGTTTGATTCTATGGTACCTGAGAATAATACACCCTTTTGAGGTACATATCCTATCTTTTCTCTTAAATCATGTTGTGAAACATCCTTAACATTAACTCCATCTAATAATATTTCACCTTTTGTAACATCATAAAATCTTGGAATAAGATTAATTAATGTTGTTTTACCACTACCAGTGCTTCCTATAAATGCTGTTGTTTCTCCAGGTTTTGCAGTAAAACTAATATTAGATAATACATCTTCATCTGCCTGTGGATATCTAAATGATACATTGTTAAATTCAAGAACGCCTTTCTTAGAAGGTTCAAAATGCCTATTCTTTTCAGGATCTAATATAGTAGGTTTAGTATCTATAACTTCATCTATACGCCCTGCTGAAACTGCAGCTCTTGGAAGCATAACTGAAATCATTGATATCATTAAAAATGCCATAATAATTTGCATTGTATATTGAATAAATGCCATCATGTCCCCAACTTGCATTGTTCCTGCATCAACACTTTTTGAACCATTCCACACAATAAGTATTGCAATACCATTCATAATAAACATCATAACAGGCATCATACATGACATTACTCTATTAACAAATAAATTTACTTTTGTTAAATCCCTGTTTGCCTTGTCAAATCTTTTTTCTTCATATTTTTCTGTACTAAAAGCACGTATTACTGAAAGTCCTGTAAGTATTTCACGTGATACTAAATTTAATCTATCTACAAGATTTTGAACAATTTTAAACTTAGGCATAACTATTATGAACATGAAAGCAACTACAAGAAGTATTGCACCAACTGCAACTCCTATTATCCATGACATTGAAAGATTTGTATTAAATACTTTTATAATACCTCCAATACCTATAATAGGTGCATAAAATACTATCTTTAAAAGCATTACCATAAGAAGTTGAACTTGCTGAATATCATTAGTACTACGAGTAATTAATGATGCAGTTGAAAATTTGTCCATTTCTTCATTTGAAAATTCCATTACTCTCTTAAATACCTTACCTCTAAGGTTTTTACCAATTTTAGCTGCTACCTTTGAAGCAATAAATCCAGATAAAACTGCTGCAGCCATAGAAACAAATGCAATACCAAGCATTATGCCTCCAACTTTAAATAGATATGTTTTTTCTATTTTACCCATATCTAATCCTATTTTTTCATATTCTGACTTAACATATGAAACTGCACTTTGATCTAATATACTGTCTTGCATTTCATCAAGCTTTTCATCCATACTTTCTTTCATGCCTGACACTGCTTCCTGTGGCAAAGTTTTTAAAATATCAAAAACATCTTTATCATTATACATAGCCTGTGCTTGCTCTGGCATATTACTCAAAAGCTGAGTTTTAATTTGATCTTTCATATCTTCACTAGAATCAAATGCCATTAAAGCTACCATAGGCTTTTTCAAGATATCTTCTAACTCTTTTCTTTCATCTTCATTAATGTCTTTAATTTCATAAAGAGGTTCATCTTCAATTAAAGGATATTTTTCTTTATAATCACTTAATTTACTATCTGAAAGTTCCTCTTTATCTAAATAATCATAATTATCTAGAATTTTTTCCTTATCATCATTATCTACAAATAATAATACATTATCTAAATCACTTTTTGTAATTACGTCAGGTACTGCTTCTTCAATACCTCCCTGTTGTATTCCTACATTAACTATTTTCGATGTGTAATCAGGTAATGATAAATCACAAACTGATTGCAAAACTAAAAGCAAAATAATTAATATTACTGAAAATACAGAATCTTTTAAGTACTTTACTAACTTTAGCATTTATTATCCTCCTCTATTTTGTATATTTAATTATATTATCTCTAATTTTGCACAATAAATTGTACAATTCTTCTTTTTCCTCCTCTGTGAAATTTCTTAAATATTCATCTGTGCCTTCCTTATGAATCTCACAAAGCTTTTTTGCTAAATCTTTTCCCTCATCGGTAATAAATATTCTTGAAATTCTTAAATCCTGAACATCTTGCTCTTTTCGTAAGAATCCACTTTTCTCCATTCTTTTAATCATTACATTTACAGTAGCTGGCTTTATCATTAAAAGTTTTGCAATTTCTCTTTGACTTTGACCATCCTTTTTTAAAAGCAATGTTAAAAGAGGAGGTTGCCCTGGATAAAGACCTAATTCATCTAATTGTCTTTGATTTCTCAAAAAATGAAGTTTACCAATATGGCCAAAGATTTTCCATATGTCAGTATTATCCATATATTTTGCACCCCCCTAAATTAATTAGTCGACTAATTAATATTATATACTATTATATAGTATTTGCAACTTTTTTCTAATAATTAGAATTTAAGTGCTTATTTAAACAATTTAAGCTATGCTAAATAAAAGGCATAGCTATTTTTAATATTTTTTAATAATACTTTGACAACATATTATTTGACCATTCAATTGACTTAAAATATATATCGATTAATTTTTCTTTTTTTATATTTAATACTTTAGTGTAAACATCTATTTCTTCTATGTACATTTTTTCATAAGCCTTAACAAGTCTAAGAATATATCCTATTTCATTATCTCCAGTTAATAAAGCTACTTTTAATTCTTGTTTAAGGGGCATATCATCTAATATTATTTTCATATCTTTTCCCATATATGAATCTAAATTAGAAAATAAACCTGCCATAAAGCACAAATTACTGATTTCAGGCTTAACCTCTTTAGCTATCAATTCACAAAATCTGCCTCTAATAATATTGCTACTAGTCATTTCTTCGTCATTTTTACTTTCCATTTCACTTATTCCAACTAAAGTTATCCATTTATTAAGTTCTTCTCTTCCTAATAAAACTATAGCTTGCTTTATAGATGTTATTTCCTGCACAAAGGAAAATGCTGCAGAATTTAAAAGTTTTATAAGTTTAAAACTAATTCCCACATCAGATTTTATAATATTTTCTATTTTATCTACATTAAAATTATCATTTAAAAGTTCAGTCATAACCTGAAAACATGTTTTATTTCTTAAGGCAATATCTTTTGCTGAAACTAAAATAGGTTTGCTAAAATAATAGCCTTGATAATATAAATATCTAGACTCTTCTGTAACTTCATTATAATCATCATCATTTTCTACTTTTTCAGCCAAAAACCTTGCTAATGGATTTATAAATGATATATCATCAAGAAGTTTTTTTCTTTCTTCTTTTGTTGTTTTCTTAAAGTCAATTTTATATATATCTATTAATGATCCAAATTCAAGATATTTTGTATCTAAAGATACATCATCTAATGCCATTACATAACCTTGATTTTTATATTTTTTCATAGTATCAAGAACCTTTGCATTAGGTCTTATATTTTCTAAAATCTCAATAATTATTTTTTCTTTAGGAAGAAATTTAGGCGTATAATTTAAAAGAAGCTTTTTGGTAAAGTTTATGTATGCTCTTTTATTATTAGTTATTTCATTTAATCCTATTGCTGAACAATTAGATATAAGCTTTAGTGTAGCTTCATCAGCATTTACATTTACATCAAATCTATTTACTTCTGAATTTCTAAATAAAAGTTCATACCCTACAACTTTAAAATTTCTATTATATATTGCCTGTCTTGCCAAAAAAATATCCAAAATCTCCACCCCAATTATATACCATAAATTTTCACAAAATTCACATAACAATTATATCATATTATTTCTTTTCTTATTGCATTTTGACATAATGTTTTTACAAATTTCATATTTTCATGAAATAATAATGGCAAGAAAATAACCCTGTTACTTTCTTGCCATTATTGTAATTTTACTATAAATCTTCTTCAGTTATTATTTGATTAATAGGTGCTCCAGGTGCTACCATTGGAAATACCTTCTTATCACAATCAATTACATAATCAATTAATACTGGTTCCTTACTCTTAAGAGCTTCTTTCAATACTCCTTCAAGCTCACTATTCTTTGTTACTCTATATCCTTTAGCTCCAAAAGCTTCTGCAAGCTTAACAAAATCTGTTTTTCTATTTAATGTAGTTTCAGAATATCTTCCTTCATAAAAAAGATCTTGCCATTGTCTTACCATACCAAGGACATTATTATTTATAATAATCATTATAAGCGGAAGTTTGTTTGATACTGCTGTAGCTATTTCATTACAGTTCATTCCAAAGCTTCCATCACCAGCAATATTAATAACTTGAGAATCTGGACAAGCCACTTGTGCACCTATTGCTGCTCCAAGACCAAATCCCATTGTTCCAAGTCCACCTGATGTTATAAATGTTCTTGATTTTCTAAAATCAAAATACTGAGCAGCCCACATTTGATGTTGACCTACTTCTGTTGATACTATAATATTACCATCATTAAGCTTATTTAAACTATCAAATAAGAATTCTGGTGTTAATCTTTCCTTGTCTATTTCTGGTTTTACCTTTAACGAATCAATTTTATTAACCCATTCAGTATGCTTCTTCTCTTCTACTTTAGGAATTAATTTGTCTAAAACACTTTTTGCATCACCTACAACAAAAGCATCTACTCTAACATTTTTATTAATTTCAGCTGGATCAACATCTATATGAACTATTCTTGCATTTTGAATATGCTCTGGTTTTCCTATAACTCTATCTGAGAACCTAGCACCAATTGCTATAAATAAATCACATTTTGTAGCAGCTATATTAGATGCTTTTGTCCCATGCATTCCTATCATACCAGTATATAATGGATTTTCATTTCTAACAGAATCTTGTGCCATAAGTGTAGTTGCTATTGGTGAATCTATCTTTTTTGCAAACTCTGCAAGTTCCTTGCAAGCCTTAGATATTTTTATACCACCACCTGCATATATAAAAGGTCTTTCTGCTTCATTTATCATTTGTGCAACTTCATCTAATGATTTTTCATCTATTGTTTTCTTATCCCTTACTATTTCCTTTGGTATATATTCATGGTATTCAGCTTTGTTGGCTGTAACATCTTTTGGAATATCAATAAGTACAGGACCTGGTCTTCCTTCCTGTGCTATATAAAATGCCTCTCTTATAACATCTTCAAGTTTATTTACATCCTTAACAATAAAATTGTGCTTTGTAATAGGCATTGTTATTCCTGTTATATCAACTTCTTGGAAACTATCTTTTCCAAGTAGTGGAATAGTAACATTACCTGTTATAGCAACTAGTGGTGTTGAATCCATATGTGCTGTTGCAATACCAGTTACAAGATTAGTTGCACCTGGTCCTGATGTTGCAAGGCATACACCTACTTTACCAGTAGCCCTAGCATATCCATCTGCTGCATGAGCTGCATTTTGCTCATGACATGTTAATACATGCCTTATATCATTTTTATGTTTATAAAGAGCATCATAAATGTTTAAAACAGCACCACCAGGATAGCCAAATATTGTATCAACGCCTTGATCTATTAAGGATCTAATTAATATTTCTGCTCCAGTTAATAACATTTAGGTAGCAACCCCCTTAATTAAATTATATTAGTTAAAGGCTTCTAATTATACAAATTAGAAGCCTTTAACTTCATATTTTATTATTGTAATTTATCTAAAACAGCTTTAGTCATTTCTTTAGTATTAACAAGCTTCATTCCTTCGCTCATTATATCTCCAGTTCTTAAACCATCATTTAAAACATCAAGAACTGCTTTTTCAATCATCTTAGCTTCATCATCTAAGTTAAAGCTATATCTAAGCATCATAGCACCAGAAAGAATTGTTGCAAGTGGATTTGCAATTCCCTTTCCTGCTATATCAGGAGCACTTCCGTGAATTGGTTCATACATACCAAAACTATTTTCTCCAAGTGATGCTGATGGAAGCATTCCTATAGATCCTGTAACCATACTAGCTTCATCTGATAATATATCTCCAAACATATTTGAAGTTATTATAACATCAAATTGACCTGGATCTCTTACCATTTGCATTGCTGCATTATCAATGTATAAGTGGTTAACTTCTACTTCTGGATAATCTTTATGAACTTCTTCTACAACTCTTCTCCATAATCTTGAGCTTTCAAGTATATTAGCTTTGTCTACTGAAGTAACTTTCTTTTTGCTCTTCATTGCAGCTTCAAATCCGATTTTAGCTATTCTTCTAACTTCGTTTTCGTTATATTTTTCTGTATCGTAAGCAGCTGGAACTCCGTTATCATCGCATTTTCCTCTTTCTCCGAAGTAAATACCACCAGTTAATTCTCTTACTATTTGTATGTTTATACCATCACCAATTATGCTATCCTTTAGTGGAGATGCATTTCTAAGTGGTGCATATAATACAGCTGGTCTTAAGTTACAGTATAATCCAAGACCACCTCTTAATCCAAGTAAAGCTTGTTCTGGTCTAACTTTAGCATTTGGATCATCCCATTTTGGTCCTCCAACTGCTCCAAGAAGTACTGCATCAGCTTTTTTACACTTTTCTAATGTTTCTTCTGGTAATGGAGTACCGAATTTATCAATTGCACATCCTCCTGCTAAAACATATTCATAATCAAATCTATTTCCAGACTTAGCTGCAACTGCATTTAAAACTTGAACTGTTGCATCTACTATTTCTGGACCTATTCCGTCACCAGGTATTACTGCTATATTGTATTTCATACTAAAAACCTCCATTATATTTTATAAGAAAGCCTATAAAAATAGGCTTTATTTTTATCTAAATTATTTGTAACAAACAATTATTTGTTTCTTATATATCCAATTAATCCATCGTTATCGATTATTTTTTGCATAAATTCTGGGAATGCTTCACCTTGATAGCTTTCATTCTTTGTTAAATTCTTTATAACACCAGTTGAAAAATCTACTTCTAATTTATCTCCTGCATCAATAGATTTAACAGCTTCTTCACATTCTAATATTGGAAGACCAATGTTTATGGCATTTCTATAGAATATTCTTGCAAATGTTGAAGCAATAACACAGCTTACTCCTGATGCTTTAATTGCTATTGGAGCGTGTTCTCTTGAAGAACCACATCCGAAGTTCTTATTTGCAACTATAATGTCACCATCTTTTACATTTTTAACGAAATCAGCGTCTATATCTTCCATACAGTGTGCTGCAAGTTCTTTATCTACTGATGTATTTAAGTATCTAGCTGGGATTATAACGTCTGTATCTACATTATCACCATATTTAAAAACATTTCCTGTTACTTTCATCTTATTATTCCTCCTAAACTGTTTCTGGATCAGTGATCTTTCCTGTTAATGCTGATGCAGCTGCAACTGCTGGGCTTGCTAAGTAAACTTCAGAATCAACATGTCCCATTCTTCCTACAAAGTTTCTGTTAGTAGTTGAAACGGCTCTTTCACCTGCTGCAAGTATTCCCATATGACCACCAAGACATGGTCCACAAGTTGGAGTTGAAACAATTGCTCCTGCTTCTACTAAATCTTTAATAATACCTTCTTCTAAAGCTTGAAGATATATCTTTTGAGTTCCTGGAATTACAATACATCTAATTTCTGGATTAACCTTTTTACCCTTAATTATATCTCTTGCAATTCTTAAATCTGTCATTCTACCATTTGTACATGAACCAATAACAACTTGGTCTATCTTAACTCCTGCAGCTTCATCAATTGTTCTTGTATTGTCTGGTAAATGAGGGAATGAAACTGTTGGTCTTAATGTACTTAAATCTATTTCATAAACTTCATCATATTCTGCATCTTCATCTGCTTCATACTTCTTCCATTCTCTTTGAGCATGTTCTTTTAAATATTCTTCAGTCTTATCATCTACTGGGAATATACCATTTTTTCCACCAGCTTCAATTGCCATATTAGCCATAGTAAATCTATCATCCATTGAAAGATATTGTAAACCATCTCCAACAAATTCCATTGATTTGTATAATGCTCCATCAACACCTATCATTCCTATGATATGTAATATAATATCTTTACCACTAACCCATTTAGCTGGTTTATTCTTTAAAACAAATTTTAAAGCTGATGGTACCTTAAACCAACATTGACCTGTTGCCATACCTGCAGCCATATCTGTTGAACCTATACCTGTTGAGAAAGCACCTAAAGCTCCATATGTACAAGTATGAGAATCAGCACCAATTACAACATCACCTGCAACAGCAAGTCCTTTTTCTGGAACTAAACAATGTTCTATTCCCATTTGACCAACTTCAAAGAAGTTTTTAATCTTTTTATCCTTTGCAAATTCTCTTATATACTTAACTTGTTCTGCTGCCTTAATATCCTTATTTGGTGTAAAATGGTCTGGAACAATAGCAATTCTTTCTGTGTCAAACACCTTATCTGTATTGAATTTTTTAAATTGGTTAACAGCAACTGGAGTTGTTATATCATTACCTAATACTAAATCTAATTTAGCCTCGATTAATTGTCCAGCTTTTACACTGTCAAGTCCAGCGTGAGCTGCTAATATTTTTTGTGTCATGGTCATACCCATTTTAAAATCATCTCCTCTAAAAATATGCTTTTACTTTTCTTTCTATATCTTTTATTAATTTATATTCTATAGAATCTACAAGTGCTATCCAGCTTGCCTGAACAACGTCTCTAGAAACGCCTACAGTGCTCCAACTTTCAATACCATCTGTTGATTCTATCAATACTCTAACCTTAGCCTTAGTAGCACTTTCAGAATCTAAAACTCTTACTTTATAATCTACAAGCCTTACTTCTTTTAATTGAGGATAAAAAACCTCTAGTGCTTTTCTAAGTGCCTTATCTAAGGCATTTACAGGTCCATCACCTTCTGCTGCACTAATTTCTCTTTTACCATCAACTGTAACATTTATTATTACTGATGATGAAAAATCATCATTACTTTCAGGTTGCTCTGAAAAAACTTTAAAATGATTAAGCTTAAAAAATGGTTTATATTTGCCCATTATTTTTCTTATAATCAATTCAACTGTACCTTCAGCACCTTCAAATTGATATCCTTCATATTCAAGTTCTTTTAATCTATCTGTAATTTTTTGTAGTTCCTTATTATCCTTTGTAATATTAGGGAATATTTTTTTTACTTCTGAATAAATCATACTTTTTCCACTTACTTCAGAAACTAAAAATCTTCTTGCATTACCTACTTTTGCAGGTTCAATATGCTCATATGATTTTGAATTTTTACATACTGCATCAATATGCATACCACCTTTATGAGCAAAAGCAGAACTTCCTACATAAGGCATTTCATCTTCTAATGTAATATTAGAAACTTCTGCAATATACCTAGCTGTATTTGTAAGTTTTTCTATTGCCTCATTGTCTAAAACATCATATCCAAGTTTTAATTGAAGTGTAGCAATTATTGTGCTTAAATTAGCATTACCACATCTTTCTCCAATTCCTATAAATGTACCTTGAATATGATTTGCTCCACTCATGGCGCCCATAACTGAATTAGCAACTGCCATACCTATATCATTATGACAATGTACACCTACTATACAATCTACCTTTTCTTTTACATCTTTAACAATTTCACAAACCTCATTTGGCATAGTACCGCCATTTGTATCACATAATACAACTGTACTTGCTCCTGCATCAGCTGCTGCCTTTAATGTATCAATTGCATAATCCTTATTATTTTTATATCCATCGAAAAAATGTTCAGCATCAAAAATAACTTCTTTTCCTTTTAAAACAAAGAAATTAACCGTATCTTTTATCATTTCTAAGTTTTCATCTAATGTAGTTTTTAATATATCTGTAACTTGAAAATCCCATGACTTTCCGAATATAACAACCACGTCTGTTTCTGCACTTAAAATGCTTTGGACGTTTTTATCCTCAGCTGCTTTTGTGCCAGCCCTTCTTGTAGATCCAAAAGCTGCAATTTTTGAATTTTTAAGTTTAATATCTTTTATTCTCTTAAAAAATTCCATGTCCTTTGGATTTGAGCCTGGATTTCCTGCCTCAATATAATCAATTCCAATATCATCAAGAATCTTTACTATCTTTAGCTTGTCCTCCAAAGAAAAAGATATTCCTTGTCCTTGAGAACCATCTCTTAATGTGGAATCAAATATATTAACTTTTCTGTCAGTCATTAATATACCTCCATAAAAAATTATTCAAAAATATTCTTAGTATTTCTTATTGTATTTTCGCCTCTTTGAAGAGCTGTAACTCCTGTTCTTACAAGTTCTTCTATTCCGTATTCTTCCATAAGTTTTATAAGTGCAGAAACTTTATTTCCATCTCCAGTAAGTTCAATAGTTAATGTATCAACTGATACATCTATAATCTTACATCTAAATATTTTTACTATCTCGTTTATTGCCGCACGTCTTTCTG
This sequence comes from Clostridium sp. HCP1S3_C6, assembly GCF_052066735.1. Lineage (NCBI taxonomy): Bacteria > Bacillati > Bacillota > Clostridia > Eubacteriales > Clostridiaceae > Clostridium > Clostridium sp. HCP1S3_C6. The sequence goes on along the minus strand of NZ_JBQHRN010000032.1, from coordinate 3,815 downwards.
CATCAGCTTTAACTTTTATTAAAACAAGCTCTCTGTATACTGAATTTGATTCTTTAAGATTAACAACTCTTATAACATCTTCTAACTTGTTAAGTTGTTTTACAACTTGTTCTAGTACATCTATATCTCCATTTAATGTAATTGTCATTCTTGAAATTTCTTTATTTTCAGTTCTACCAACAGTTAAACTATCAATATTATATCCTCTTCTTGAAAATAACCCTGAAACTCTGCTTAATACACCTGATGAATTTTTAACTAAAACTGATAATACATATTGTTCTTCCAAAAATATTTCCCTCCTTGTATACAGACAACTAAAAATATAAAAAAAACCCACCAATAATGATATAACATCAAATGATATACATCATAAGGTGAGATAAACTCTGCCAATTACAAAATATCACTAGATTCTAACAAACCCTTGCATATAACGGATGCCACTGGAAATCGCTTACTTGCTAAATTGCTAAACAATAAAGCTTTCTGGATACTGATCAGGAGTGATACTTATTTAACGAAAAATACCGATTTACACCAACCACCGACTCTCTTAAATTTTTGCAAAGTTAAATAACCTTCTCCATCTTAGCATTTAATTTACTCAGTAACTATTTATTTCTATATTAAGATTTTAATTCTTTTATATTATATTGTCAACAATTAATATATTAAATTGTAAATTTATTTTTAACAGCACATTTATTTTTCTATTTTTTTATTTGTAATTGATTTATTTTATTAATTTATTAAGCAAGTTTTGTTTACTAATTTAATTGATAAAAAAAAGAACTGAAAATTCAGTTCTTTATATTAATCTCTTAATGGCACTCCATTAGCATCTACATTAATTGATCCAGAAAGAATCATTATAGCTTCTACAAATGCCCATATTTCAATTACTACTGTTGCAATACCACAAGTACATATACCTCCAATTACGGAAACTAATACCTGTACAAGACCCCTTGAGCTATTTCCTAAATAAAAATTATGAACACCAAATGCTCCTAAAAATATTCCAAGAAGGCCTGCTACTACCTTAGACTTTTGTTCAACATATCCATTATTGTTATAAAACCCTTGTCCATTATTATATGCATTGCCATTATAGGGTTGTCCATTATAAGATTGATTATTATAATTTTGATTATTATTATATTGTCCATTACCATATTGCTGATTATTATACTGACCATTATTATAATATTGCTCTCCATTATATTGATTTTGAGCATAATCTTTATTCATATTAAGCTCAGGATTATCAGAAGGCTTATTCATATTAAGTCCAGGGTTTTCAGAAGACTTATTCATGTTAAGCTGTTCATTATTAGTTTCTTGATTGTTATAATTTTGATTATCAGCATTATAAGTATTATCAGCCATATCGTTATAAGTAGTATTTGAAGAAGCATTATCATAAGTAGCTTCATTTATAGGATTGCCACAATTACCACAAACTAGCCCATCTGGATCAAGTGGTGCTCCACATATTGCACAGTAATTTGAACCAACTCCTTTTGCTGTGCCACAAATATCACATACATTTGATTCTTCTTCTTTAAATTCTTTTCCACATTCTTTACAAAACATATTTATACCTCCAATTTACTCTTAATACTCTTATTAACGTCAAAATTTTATAAAACTTAAGGGATAATGCCCATATATAATCTAATAAAATAAACTATCATAAAAGCACTTACAAAAATACTCAAGCAAACATATACAGTCCTATTACTTAATTTACCTGAAAATACAAAAAATAATAATAAAAATGGAATCAAAAAAAATAATGGATGATAATAAAATGCCCCTTTAAAATTAAACTTCATAGCTTCAATTATAGCTCTTGTCATTCCACAACCAGCACATGGTATTTTTAATAGTTGCCTAAAGGGACACTTTATATCTAGTAGTAAATAAATAATTAATATTATAATTGCTACCGTTGAAATTATTTTAACATCTTTTTTAGACATTATATAATTTCCTTAATTGCACTTTTCCATTATCATATTAGCTAAATTATCAGCAAGTTCGTTTATTTCTTGTTGATTTTCTCCTTCTAACATAACTCTTACTAATGGCTCTGTTCCAGATGGTCTTATTAGAACTCTGCCTCTTCCTTTTAGCGTTTTTTCAATTCTTGATATTTCATTTTTAATTTCTTCATCTTCTAAATATATATTTTTCTTATCATTAGGCACTGTTGCATTGGATAAAACTTGTGGAAGTTCCTTCATTATTGAGCAAAGTTCACTTAATGTACTATTCTCTCTCTTAATTATAGATGCTATTTGAAGAGCTGTTACAAGTCCATCTCCAGTTGTATTATAATCCAAGAATATAATATGACCAGATTGTTCTCCACCTAATACATATTTACCATTTACCATTTGCTCTAAAACATATCTATCTCCAACCTTAGTTTTTAAAGTTTTAATTCCAAGCTTTTTGCATGCTATATCAAGACCTAAATTACTCATTACTGTAACTACTACAGTATCATCTTTTAACCTATTAATACTCTTTAAATACTTTCCACAAATACCTAGTATAAAATCTCCATTAATTAAATTACCTTTTTCATCTACTGCTAGACACCTATCAGCATCTCCATCAAATGCAAATCCAACATCGCACCCTTTTCTAACAACATAATCCATTAATTCTTCTGGATGTGTTGAACCACATTTTTCATTTATATTAGTTCCATCTGGATTATCATTTATAACATAAACTTCTGCTCCAAGTTCTCTAAATGTTTTAACAGCAGCTTTATAAGATGCACCATTTGCACAATCTAAAGCCACTTTAAGTCCATTTAGCTTTATAGCAATAGTATTTTTTGCAAAATCCATATAATCTCTTAGGGCTCCTACTTCCATGCTTTTTTTACCTATTTCTCCGCCTATTGGTAATGGAACGTCTTTAAAATTGCTTTCAATAACTTCTTGAATTTGATCTTCTAAATCATCTGATAATTTATAACCTCTTTCATCAAAAAACTTTATACCATTATATTCAACAGGATTATGTGATGCTGAAATCATAACCCCTGCATCTGCTCCATACTTTCTTGTTAAATGTGCAATAGCTGGTGTTGGAATTACTCCCACCATTATAGCTTCTGCTCCTACTGAACATATTCCTGCTACAAGTGCCGCCTCAAGCATATCACCAGATATTCTAGTATCTTTTCCAACTAATATCTTAGGTTTATGAGCACCTTCTGTTAATACATATGCTCCTGCTCTTCCAAGACCATAAGCTAATTGAGCTGTCAATTCCTTATTTGCAATTCCTCTAACACCATCTGTTCCAAACATTCTACTCATTTATTTACCTCACCTTTGATAAAATATTTTTTAACTACACTTATATTATTACTTTTTCTTCAATCTATCAAGAATTAAAGAATAACCACCACTTCCATAGTTCAAACATTTATTTACCCTGCTTATTGTTGCAGTACTTGCTCCTGTTATTTCTGCTATTTCTGAGTAAGTTTTCTTTTCATTTAAAAACTTTGCCACTTGCATTCTTTGGGCTAATGATTTAATTTCATTTACAGTTGCAATATCTTCAAAAAAACTATAACATTCTTCAATTGTATTCAAATGTAATATTGAATTAAAAAGCAAATCCATTTCTTCACTTTTAAGTTTTGAATTTATATCACTCATAAATTTTATCTCTGCTACTTAAAATGTAATCAAATATAAACATTTTAAGAATTTTACTGTTTCAATGTATCTGCTTTTGTTATAAAAACTACTTGCATTTGATATGATACTCCACAGTCG